>NZ_JBHVEE010000035.1:0-75211 GCF_042802415.1 Streptomyces sp. NPDC057486
GGGCCCCGGGACCGGCGCAGCGGATCCCGGGGCCCTGCCCGTGCAGGTGTCTCTTCACACCCGTCGCAGCACCGCCACGACCTTGCCGAGGATGGTTGCCTCGTCGCCAGGGATCGGCTGGTACGCGGAGTTGTGCGGGAGCAGCCATACATGGCCATCCTCCCGCTTGAAGCGCTTGACGGTGGCCTCGCCGTCCAGCATCGCGGCCACGATGTCGCCGTTCTCCGCTACGGGCTGACGGCGGACGGTGACCCAGTCGCCGTCACAGATCGCCGCCTCGATCATCGAGTCGCCGACGACCTTCAGAACGAACAGCTCGCCGTCCCCGACCAGCTGGCGGGGGAGCGGAAAGACGTCCTCGACCGATTCCTCGGCAAGGATCGGGCCACCGGCTGCGATCCGCCCGACGAGTGGTACGTACGATGCCGCGGGCTTGCCGGTCGTATCGGTCGGCTGCGTACTGGGCTGATCCGAACCACGGACCTCGTACGCCCGGGGCCGGTGCGGGTCGCGGCGCAGGAAGCCCTTGCGCTCCAGGGCCATCAGCTGATGGGCGACGGAGGACGTGCTGGACAGGCCCACCGCCTGACCGATCTCCCGCATCGATGGCGGGTATCCCCGGCGTTGTACGGAATCCCGGATGACCTCGATCACGCGTCGTTGGCGGTCCGTGAGCCCCGAGCTGTCCGCTCGGATGCCTGGAGGTCGGCCGGGGAGCGAGCGTGCCGGTCGTGCCGGCTCCGGCCCCTCCGTGTTCGTGACTGAGTCATTCATGGCATGCACCGGCTGGAGTCGGCTCTGGGAGCGGTCCTGGGCAGTGATGGTGGCACTGTCTGCGGTGGTGGTCACGTCGGCCCCTCTCGAATGGTCTCCCTAGCTGGACAACGGTAGTAGCTTTCGAAAGGTTGCGCCAAACACACGTTCGAGTGAAAAACGAATAAAAGTCTGTGCCCTGTTCACCGCGGGGTGTATGAGCAGGGTCCGGGCGGGTTTCCAGCTGCGTTCCGACCCAGGCCCGGGCCGCTTTGCGACGATCCGATGCCACCGGCAATTCGGACCATTACGGTAGCCTTCGCGGCCGCGCCGCCGCCACGCGGGGTGGTCCTCCGGCGGCCGTTCGGGTCAGGTGGCGGGTGCCCCGCGATCCGTGCGGCCGGGAGTGTCCCGTAACCTCGTGGGCGGCCGCACGTTGCCTGCGGGCCGCCTGGGATGCGCGACACGCGCTAGGGCCGAATGTGCAACCAAACCCAAGATCTAGTGGTTGGATTGTTCCAGCCACCCAGAAGTTGTGGTCTCCGGTCGATCCGGCCGTGGCCATCGCCTATGCTTGTGGCTGCTTCGAAGACCCCCAACGGGGCCTGAAGAGGCTATTCAGTCGTGCCGTGAAGGAGGGTTCGGAGCCATGCACTGCCCCTTCTGCAGGCACCCCGACAGCCGGGTCGTCGACAGCCGCACCACCGACGACGGCACGGCGATCCGTCGACGCCGTCAGTGCCCCGACTGCTCCCGCCGTTTCACCACGGTGGAGACCTGCTCGCTGATGGTGGTGAAGCGCAGCGGGGTGACCGAACCCTTCAGCCGCACCAAGGTCATCTCCGGCGTGCGCAAGGCGTGTCAGGGGCGGCCGGTCACCGAGGACGCCCTCGCCAAGCTCGGCCAGCGGGTCGAGGAGGCGGTGCGCGCCACCGGGAGCGCCGAGCTGACCACTCACGACGTGGGTCTGGCCATTCTCGGCCCCTTGCAGGAACTCGACCTCGTCGCGTACCTGCGCTTCGCGTCCGTGTACCGGGCGTTCGACACACTTGAAGACTTCGAGGCCGCGATCGTGGAACTCCGCGAGCGACGGTCTCCCGCGGAGGGATGCGGGACCGGCGGGACTCTTGAGGTTCCCGTTCCCGCCGTCGCCGCCGACTGAGCGGCACCGGCTGATCGACACAGGGCTGTGAGATCAGCGGCAGGGCGGCTGCAGGAACCTGCTCCGGGCGCTGTGCGCGGCATCCGAAGCATCAGACACACACTGTGCCCCGGGAAGTTCTGGGCACTTCAGGGCGTTTTTGCCCACATATGGGAGGCGGCATGACAGAGACGGCGAGCGGCCCGGCACGAGGTTCCCGAGCCAAGGGATCCAAGTCGACTGCGACGAAGCAGGGCCTGCGTATCGAGCGCATCCACACCACCCCCGGCGTGCATCCGTACGACGAGGTGGCGTGGGAGCGCCGTGACGTCGTCATGACCAACTGGCGCGACGGCTCGATCAACTTCGAGCAGCGTGGCGTCGAGTTCCCCGACTTCTGGTCGGTGAACGCGGTCAACATCGTCACCAGCAAGTACTTCCGCGGTGCTGTCGGCACGCCGCAGCGCGAGACCGGTCTGCGACAGCTGATCGACCGGATCGTGAAGACGTATCGGAAGGCGGGCGAGGACTACAACTACTTCGCCTCTCCGGCCGACGCCGAGATCTTCGAGCACGAGCTGGCGTACGCCCTCTTGCACCAGATCTTCAGCTTCAATTCGCCGGTCTGGTTCAACGTCGGCACGCCCCAGCCGCAGCAGGTCTCCGCCTGCTTCATCCTGGCCGTCGACGACTCCATGGAGTCGATCCTCGACTGGTACAAGGAAGAGGGCATGATCTTCAAGGGCGGCTCCGGCGCCGGCCTGAACCTCTCCCGTATCCGCTCCTCCAAGGAGCTGCTGTCCTCCGGCGGCAACGCCTCCGGTCCCGTCTCCTTCATGCGCGGCGCCGACGCGTCGGCCGGAACGATCAAGTCCGGTGGTGCCACCCGCCGTGCGGCCAAGATGGTCATTCTCGATGTCGACCACCCCGACATCGAGAACTTCATCGAGACCAAGGTCAAGGAGGAGGAGAAGATCCGCGCCCTGCGCGACGCGGGCTTCGACATGGACCTGGGCGGCGACGACATCACGTCCGTCCAGTACCAGAACGCCAACAACTCGGTCCGCGTGAACGACGAGTTCATGAAGGCCGTCGAGTCCGGCGGGAAGTTCGGGCTGCGTGCTCGGATGACCGGTGACGTCATCGAAGAGGTCGAGGCCAAGTCCCTCTTCCGCAAGATGGCCGAGGCCGCCTGGGCCTGCGCCGACCCGGGTATCCAGTACGACGACACGATCAACCAGTGGCACACCTGCCCCGAGTCCGGCCGGATCAACGGCTCGAACCCGTGCAGCGAGTACATGCACCTGGACAACACGTCGTGCAACCTGGCCTCGCTGAACCTGATGAAGTTCCTCAAGGACGACGGCAAGGGCCACCAGTCCTTCGAGTCCGAGCGCTTCGCCAAGGTCGTCGAGCTCGTCATCACCGCGATGGACATCTCCATCTGCTTCGCCGACTTCCCGACCCAGAAGATCGGCGAGAACACCCGTGCCTTCCGTCAGCTGGGTATCGGCTACGCGAACCTCGGCGCCCTGCTGATGGCGACCGGCCACGCGTACGACAGCGACGGCGGCCGCGCCCTCGCCGGTGCCATCACCTCGCTGATGACCGGCACCTCGTACAAGCGCTCCGCCGAGCTCGCCGCGGTCGTCGGCCCGTACGACGGCTACGCCCGCAACGCCGAGCCGCACCAGCGCGTCATGAGGCAGCACGCCGACGCCAACGCCGCGGCCGTCCACATGGACGACCTGGACAACCCGATCTGGGCCGCCGCCACGGAGGCCTGGCAGGACGTCATCCGCCTCGGCGCGAAGAACGGTTTCCGCAACGCTCAGGCCTCGGTCATCGCGCCCACCGGCACCATCGGTCTCGCGATGTCGTGCGACACCACCGGCCTCGAGCCCGACCTCGCCCTGGTCAAGTTCAAGAAGCTGGTCGGCGGCGGCTCGATGCAGATCGTCAACGGCACCGTTCCGCAGGCTCTGCGTCGCCTGGGCTACCAGGAGGAGCAGATCGAGGCGATCGTCGCCCACATCGCCGAGCACGGCAATGTGATCGACGCCCCCGGTCTGAAGGCCGAGCACTACGAGGTCTTCGACTGCGCGATGGGCGAGCGTTCCATCTCCGCGATGGGCCACGTGCGCATGATGGCGGCCATCCAGCCGTGGATCTCCGGCGCGCTCTCCAAGACGGTGAACCTGCCGGAGACGGCCACCGTCGAGGACGTCGAGGAGGTCTACTTCGAGGCGTGGAAGATGGGCGTCAAGGCGCTCGCCATCTACCGCGACAACTGCAAGGTCGGCCAGCCCCTCTCCGCGAAGACCAAGGAGAAGGAGAAGGCCGAGGTCACGGCCAAGGCCGAGGAGACCATCCGTACCGCGGTCGAGAAGGTCGTCGAGTACCGACCGGTCCGCAAGCGTCTCCCCAAGGGCCGCCCCGGCATCACCACCTCCTTCACGGTGGGCGGCGCCGAGGGCTACATGACCGCCAATTCCTACCCGGACGACGGTCTCGGTGAGGTCTTCCTGAAGATGTCCAAGCAGGGTTCCACCCTCGCCGGCATGATGGACGCCTTCTCCATCGCCGTCTCGGTCGGTCTGCAGTACGGCGTCCCGCTGGAGACGTACGTCTCGAAGTTCACCAACATGCGCTTCGAGCCGGCCGGCATGACGGACGACCCGGATGTGCGGATGGCGCAGTCGATCGTCGACTACATCTTCCGCCGCCTGGCGCTGGACTTCCTGCCCTTCGAGACCCGCTCGGCACTCGGCATCCACTCGGCCGAGGAGCGTCAGCGCCACCTCGACACCGGTTCGTACGAGCCGTCTCTCGAGGACGACGAGCTGGACGTCGAGGGCCTGGCCCAGTCCGCCCCGCTCCGGACGGAGCCGCTGAAGGCGGTGGCCGCTCCGCAGGAGGCGGAGATGCCGGCTCCGAGGACGGCGCACACCTCGGCGGAGCTCGTCGAGATGCAGCTGGGCATCAGCGCGGACGCGCCGCTCTGCTTCTCCTGCGGTACGAAGATGCAGCGCGCCGGGTCCTGCTACATCTGCGAGGGCTGCGGCTCGACCAGCGGCTGCAGCTGATCCAGTGCCCGGTAGGGCATGAAGCACCGGTCAGGGCGGTGGAGTCGGTCTCTCGACTCCGCCGCCCTCGGCATCTGCCGTGCCGGGGCTCGAGCTGTCAGATGCCCGGCTTGTGGCTTCCCATGATCGCGGCGTACGAACCGGGGTCGCCGTCGAAGCCCCGGACCGTTCCGTGGAACGTCCAGACGCCCGATCCGTCCCGGACGAACTCGGCCACGGTTGCCGCGGTGGCGGTGGCGACCCCGGAGAAGTCGTCCTCCGCCAGGTTCGTGTAGCCCTCGCGAATCTGCACGCCGGTATTGGCTATGTCGCCGAACGTCTTCCGGCCGTCGCGCTGCTGAATGACCACTCCGACCACGACCCGGGTGTACGCGGTCGACAGCCGTTCCAGTTCCAGAGTCATCACCTCGTCGAAACCGAGGCCCTGGCCGGTCCTGCTGTCGCGGTTCAGTGTGATGGTGCCGTCCGGCGAGCGGCTGTCGAAGTGCACGAGATACGAGGCGCTGCCGGACGGTTCGTCCGCCGGGTAGGTCGCCGCAATGATGTCGAGGTCGTGAGCGGGCGCACCCGGCGGACTCGGGTCCCACTTGAGCCTGACCTCGACCTTTTCGATGTCCTTGTTGGGAGTGCTCATCGGGCTTCCCTCCTTGCCGCTGGGCCGTCGGACCGGTCGTACCACCTGATCATGTCCGTAACTGTCCCCGGAGCCAACCGGCTTGGGCGCGAGTGGCGGAATCGGACCATTGTTGTTCCCGGCGCCGTTCAGTGCGGGATGCGGCGTGGTGGACGCGGGCTGATCTCTTCGCGGAAGAGCTCGATCGCGCTGCTGACCTGCCGCATCAGGTGGGTGTTCTCGATGCGGTCGAGATAGAGACAGTGGCGCGCCAGCCCTTCCAGCTCGAAGGCGAAGCAGAGGGTCATCAGCGGGTTGATGAACAGCTCGCTGCCACGGGTGCGTGACGTGAACTGGACGTCCCCGAAAGCGCCCTGGACCGCCGCGGCGATCGATCCGTTGACGATGCTCGGATGCTGGGGCGTGTGCTCCTGGGCGTGTGCCACCGCATCGACGAAGAGGGCACCCTCGCGCGTCGTACGGGAGACGGAGAATGCGCCGAGGCAGGCGCCGTCGCGTTCGAGAGCGGCGATGTTCTCCAGGACGAGTCCGTGGCTCACCCCGTGGTACGCGTCGATTCCGAAGCCGACGGAGACGACCAGGCGCTCCGGTACGTCGATTCCGGCGAGGGCGGCGACGCTGGTCAGGTCCTCCTCCGGGGTGCCGAGCCCGGTTTCGTCGCCGCGCATCAGGATGTCCGTACCGCCGTCGACGAGGACGACCGCATCGATGTCGTACCGCTCGATCAGCGCCCGGTAGGCGGCGCGCAGCGGCTGCACTCCCACCCGGGTGAAGGCGTGCACGGTGCTCGGGTAGTGGTGAAGATCGAGCCACTGGGCGAGGGTGCGTTCGGGGAAGTACGCCTGATGGAGAGCCGTTTCGGGGGTGATGACTGCGACGTCCGGTGCCAGCCACGCGTCGAGGGGAAGCCCTTCGAGCGCGCTGAACGACAGATTGGCGAGCCGGACGTCCTTGCCCTGATGGAGCAGGGAGAGCGCCACCGGCAGGCCCGCGTAGATATCGAAGCCGCCCCCCGCCCCGGCTACGAGGACGCGCTCGGCCGAGTCGAGGCGCGCGAACAGAGGGTTGGTGTGGAAGGCCGTCATGGAGATCATTCTCCGGTCCGTGTTGACCGGTTCGGGCGTACTCCGGCAGAGCGTGACCCGCGCCACGTTCGGCGCCGTACGATGGCGCGGTGCTGGTCAAGTGGATTCGCTGCACCGTGATGGATCGTCGTGGCTTCGAGCGTGGGCAGCGAAAGTGGGCGGGGCTGCTCGGTGAGCCGGGGTTCAGGGGACAGGGGGGCGGATGGAGCCGGGGGCGACCGGAGGTTGCCCATGTGTTCGCGTTCTGGGAGAACCGGGTCTTCTACGACTCCTTCATGGCGCGTGCGCATGACCAGTTGACTGCGGCGCAGTCCGGAACGTACAGCGACGTCCAGGTCAAACTGTTCGAGTGCCGCTTCGACGTGAAGACCGGCTTCGAGCCACGTTTCACTGATGCGGACGTGGTCAGAGTGGCACACAGCACCGTGCACGAGGACCGTGTGGAGCATTTCGCGCTGATGCAGCAGCAGGTGTGGAATCCGGCGATGGCCGGATCGCCCGGAATGCTGCGCGGCGTGTTCGGCGAAGCGCCGGGGCACGAGTTCCTCGTGCTGTCGATGTGGCAGTCGAGCGCTGAGCGGGGCAAGTACCGGCCGGGGAGCCTCGAACGGCTTTCGCAACGGGCGCGGACCGAGGACGATGTGTCGGCTGTGGCGGGGGACGTCGTGCAGCTCGAGCCCTCCTGGACGGTCTGAGCCGACGGCACCCGCGGCCGTTCCGCTCGTGATCGGCAGGGTCCTGCCGCGGTTCGGCGAGTGCTGAACGGCGTGCCTGGACGGCAGCGTGGGCTGCGTCGGCGAGCCGGTCGGCGATGTCTCGGGCAACGGGCTGTTCCGCGTCCGGGACCTGCGGGTATCCGGCGGATCGCCCACCGTGGGCAGCGCAGGCGGCTCCGGCTCGGCCGTCCGCCGGCCCGGCCCCTGGGTCTGCCGCTGTTCGGCGTGCCCGTGAATCACGTGGCGCTCGGGCCGGCGCGGGAGCTGAAGAAGAGCCCTGTCCCTCTCCCGACCGGCTCTGCGGCGCCGTCTCACCGACGACATGCATCGGACGGGGTCCGGACAGCCAAATGAGCTGGAATCGATCTAGGGTCTGTACATGGCACGACCGCAGCGCATTGTCCTCGTCCGGCACGGCGAGTCCGAGGGCAATGCCGATGACACGGTGTACGAGCGCGAGCCCGACCATGCATTGCGGCTCACCGCGACGGGTTTGCGGCAGGCCAGGGAGACCGGGGCACAGCTGCGCGAACTCTTCGGCCGGGAGCGGGTCAGCGTGTACGTCTCGCCCTACCGCCGCACGCACGAGACCTTCAGGTCCTTCGGCCTCGACCTGGAGCGGGTGCGGGTGCGGGAGGAGCCACGGCTGCGTGAACAGGACTGGGGAAACTGGCAGGACCGCGAGGACGTAAGACTGCAGAAGGCGTACCGGGATGCCTACGGGCACTTCTTCTACCGCTTCGCGCAGGGGGAGTCCGGCGCCGACGTGTACGACCGGGTCGGAGCATTTCTGGAGAGCCTGCACCGGAGCTTCGAAGCCCCCGACCATCCGCCCAACGTTCTGCTCGTCACCCATGGACTGACGATGCGGTTGTTCTGCATGCGTTGGTTCCACTGGACGGTGGCCGAATTCGAGTCACTGTCCAATCCCGGCAACGGGGAGAAGCGGACGCTGATACTCGGCGAGGACGGCCGCTACACACTTGACCGGCCGTTCGAGCGGTGGCGCACCCCTGAGCCCTATGGCATCACCGGATAGAGTGGAAGGGCGATGACCGCTGACTCCGCTACCGCCCCACGTTTCGAGCGCGCCCTGGCCAGCCTGCGCGGGCTGGCCGTGGGAGACGCCCTGGGATCCCAGTTCTTTGTGCCCGTCAACTATCCGCTCCTGAAACAGCGCGCATTGCCGCCCGGACCCTGGCAATGGACCGATGACACGGAGATGGCCTGTTCGGTCCTGGCCGTGCTGGTCGGGCACGACCGTATCGACCAGGACGCGCTCGCCCACTCCTTCGCCGACCATCACGACTTCGACCGGGGATACGGCCCCGCAGTGAACCGGATGCTCCGACTGATCCGGGAGGGCGGCGACTGGCGCGAGCTGGCGTCGGCGCTTTTCAACGGTCAGGGCTCCTGGGGCAACGGCTCAGCGATGCGCATCGCGCCCCTCGGCGCCTGGTACGCGGACGACCCCGAGCAGGCCACGCACCAGGCCGAGATCTCCTCGTACACCACGCACCAGCACCGGGAGGCCGTCGTGGGTGCGATGGCTGTGGCGGCGGCCGCCTCACTCGCAGCCGCGCCAGGAGGGCCACCGACGCCCGAGGATCTCCTCGACGGCGTGGTCGCGCTCGTACCGCGCAGCGCGGTGGGCGCCGGGCTGCGCCGGGCTCGCGACATGCTCGACTACAGCGATGCCGGGACTGTGGCCGCGGTTCTGGGCAACGGGCGCCGTACCAGTGCACATGACACGGTGCCGTTCGCTCTCTGGTCTGCGGCGCGGAGCCTCGGCGACTTCGAGAAGGCGTTCTGGGTGACGGCTCAGGCGGGTGGGGACGTGGACACGACCTGCGCGATCGTCGGTGGGGTCGTCGCGGCGGGCAGGACGGGCGCACCGCCGGCCGACTGGTCGGCGCAGGCGGAAGAGCTGCCGGACTGGCTTCCCCGCCCGGGCCGCAGCTGAGACGGGCCGACTGTCACGGTACTGACACATCCCTGCCGCGGTCGCCTGCGAGCGGTAGCAGGGGGCTAATCTTTCGGCCACGCCGCCCACGATGATCATCATGACGGGCGTGTGCCGAATGAGATGCCGGGTTGCTCGCACTGTTCAGCTGTCGTGTGAGCGGACCTCGGTGGGGAGGGGTCCCATGTCCGATCACGCGTCAGAATCAGCCGCCCAGCCGGAGGTGCCCGAGCCGCCGCGTCCGTCGGAACCGTCTCGCGCGACGGGGTCGGATCCCGCGGGGGAGCCGACGGAGCCACCGGAGCCGTCCGAGGCGCCGGCGTCCCGGGACGCCGTTCCGCCGGCGCCGAAGGTCCCGGCGTACGCGCAACAGGGGTGGCAACCGCAGCAGCCCAGCCCATGGCCGAGCAGTCGGCAGACAGCCGGTACGCTCGCGCGGCTGCGCCCGGCCCGCCCGGCCGCCATTCGTAACGCCACGCTCTGGGCGGCCGTCGCCACCGCGCTCCTCAGCGCGTTGTTGCTCGGTGACGGACTCGGCCCGAACCTTCTGATCGTGGCAGTCCCCGCCGCACTCGCGGCCTACTTCGCCGCGCAGGCAGCGGGCCGTCGGCTCCGGTCCTGGTCCGCGGTCTGGGCAGTGGGCGGCCTTGCTCTGCTTGCGGTCCCGGCGCTCAGGGACGCGGGCTGGCCCACCTTCCTCGCCGTTGTGTCGGCCGTCGCGCTGGGCTCGCTGACGCTGCACGGCAGCCGCAGCTGGCTCGGCGTGTTCCTCGGTTCGGTGGGCCTCTTCTCCTCCGTGGCGGGGGGACTGAGGTGGGGAGTGAATGGTGTTCGCGACCGTATGGCCGGTTCTCGCCGTCGGTGGGGTGTCGTGTTCCGTTCCACTGTGGTGGCGATCGCCCTGCTCATCGTCTTCGGAACGCTCTTCGCCAGCGCGGACGCCGCGTTCGCCGATGTGCTCGGCAACCTGATTCCCGACGTGTCGCTGGGCGAAGCCCCGTGGCGGTTCTTCCTGTTCGTGGTCGGTCTGGTCGGTGCGCTCACCGCCGCATACACCACCGCCGCCCCGGTGCGCTGGGACGACATCACCGTGCGGGACGGGAAGCCCCGCGGGCGCCTGGAGTGGGCGCTGCCGCTCATCGTGCTGAATCTGCTTTTCGCCGTCTTCATCGCCATCCAGCTCACCGTGCTGCTCGGCGGGTACGACAAGGTGATGGCCGAGACCGATCTCAGCTACTCCGCATACGCCCGCCAGGGCTTCTGGCAGCTGCTGTGGGCGACCGTGCTCACCCTCCTGGTCATTGCGCTCGCGCTGCGCTGGGCACCGCGCGGGCACTCGCGCGACCGCAGGCTCGTACGGACCGTCCTCGGCGCGCTCTGCCTTCTCACTCTCGTGGTGGTCGCCTCTGCGCTGCGGCGCATGGACCTGTACGTCGATGCCTACGGCCTGACCCGGCTGCGCATATCCGTGGCTGCGGTGGAACTCTGGCTGGGTTTGGTGCTCATCCTGATCATGGCGGCTGGTGTGTTCGGCGCCCGTATGCTGCCGCGCGCCGTGGCGGCGAGCGCCGCCGTCGCCGTGCTCACGTTCGGTCTGGTCTCGCCCGACGGGCTGATCGCGGAACAGAACGTGCAGCGTTACCGCAGCCATCACACCATCGACATCGACTACCTCCGGGGCCTCTCGGCCGATGCCGTACCGGCTCTCGACAGGCTTCCCGAACCGCTGCGGTCCTGCGCCCTCAACGAGATCCAGCACACGCTCCGTGCGTCCGATGCACCGTGGTACGCCACCAGTTGGGGCGAGGCGCGGGCACGCGACATTCTGGAGAAGCGGAGCGCGAATGCCCTCGTGACGGACTGCCGGGGGCCGGGGAGCGAAGGAGACAGCGAGCGCGGCGGTTACGAGGGCGACGACTCCTACGACCCGTACTGACCCCTGACCGCCCCGCACCGATCCGTGCTCATCCCGCATTGCGTGGCACGCACTGCGCAGGGGGCCGGTCCGAGTCCTACCGGGCGATCCGGACAGGTGCAGGACGTACCCTTCGCGGGACGTCCTGCACCTGGGCCGACGGGCTTCCTCGCCGATACACCCTGCTGATCGAGCGCCTGTGGCGACACGCGTCGTGCTGCGTTATGCGCCAGGTCCTGCTGCGGAGGCCTTGCCGCTCAGCGCGTCCAAGTCGCTCTTGCGCACCCGGATCACCAGCACCGCAGTCAGCAGGGCGACGGCCGCCATCGCCACCGCTGCCGTGAAGGCAGTCGAAATGCCCTGGGTGAGCACTTCATGCCCCCACGGTGCAGGCAGTTCCTGCGACTTGGCGAAGGTCGCCTTCTGCTCCGGTGTCGCCTGCGCCATGAACGACGGAATCTGCTTTTCCGCCTCGTTGCGGCTCGCTGTGCCGAAGACGGTGACCAGAATCGAGAGGCCGAGCGAACCGCCCACCTGCTGGCTGGCATTGAGCAGTCCGGACGCCGCGCCCGCCTCGTGCTGGGCGACCCCGGACACCGCGGTCAGGGTCAGGGTGACGAAGTTCAGCCCCATGCCGAAGCCGAACAGGATCATCGGCCCCAATACGCCGCTCACGTACGAACTGTCGGGGGAGATCAGCGTCTGCCAGAACAGGCCGACCCCGGTGAGCGTCGATCCGGTGATCATGAACGGCTTGGGGCCGAGGGCAGGCAACAGCCGCTGCGACAGCCCTGCTCCTATGGCGATCGCGACCGTCACGGGGAGGAAGGCCAGCCCTGATTCGACGGGGCTGTAGCCCAGCACGTTCTGGACGAACAACACGATGAAGAAAAACATGCCGAGCATGGCGGCGGCCAGGCTGAGCATGACGAGGTACGTCCCCGACCGGTTGCGGTCGGCGAACATTCTCAGCGGCGTGATCGGTTCCTTCGCCCGCGTTTCGATGAGGACGAACGCGGCCAGCAGCGCGACCGCGGCGGCGAAGGATGCCATGGTGAAGGAGTCCCGCCAGCCCTCCTCGGAGGCCCGGATGAATCCGTACACCAGCGAGGCCATGCCAAGGGTCGACGTCAGAGCCCCGGAGATGTCGAAGCGGCCCGGGTGCCGCTCGGACTCGCTGATGTACAGCGGTGCCAGCATCGCTATCAGCACACCGATCGGTGCGTTGACGAAGAAGACCCAACGCCAGTCGAGCCATTCGGTGAGCATCCCGCCCGCCAGCAGGCCGATCGCGCCACCGCCCGCCGAGACTGCGGCAAAGACCCCGAAGGCCCGGTTCCGCTCGGGTCCTTCGGGGAACGTGGTGGTGATCAGGGCCAGCGATGTCGGCGAGGCGATGGCGCCGCCGACACCCTGGAGGGCCCGGGCCACGAGCAACTGCCAGGGTTCCTGTGCCAGTCCGCCCAGCAGGGAGGCCAGGGTGAAGACCAGAATGCCGATGATGAAGACCCGACGACGGCCGAGGATGTCACCCGCCCTGCCGCCGAGGAGGAGCAGTCCGCCGAAGGTGAGCGTGTATGCGCTGAGAACCCACGACAGATCGGTGGTGGAGAAGCTGAGCGCGTCCTGAATGTGCGGAAGAGCGATGTTGACGATCGTGGCATCGAGCACAACCATCAGCTGACATGCGGCGATGACGGTGAGGGCGATCCCTCGTCGCCCCTGCTGTCGGGCGGCGCCCGGCGAACTCTGTGCTTCTAACTGAGAGGTTGTCACTATGGATCCCCCACAAGTGAGTTAGTGAACGAGTGCGTTCACTGTCTCGTCAACGGTAGTGAGTCCCCTTCAGTGAACGCAAGCGTTCACTGAATGTGCCGGTGACGGGATGCGCCCGTACATCGCGGGGACGGGATCTGCTCAGTCCCGCCTCGACGTCCCCACCCGTCTCGATGGAGAGAAGCTGATGGATACTTCGCGCTCGGCGGCCGCCGCTCGGCCGTCGGTGGTGTCGCTGCGCCGCCGTGGTCCCGTACTGGAACGCGCGATTCTCGATGCCGCGCTGGAACAACTGAGCACAGTGGGCTGGAACGGGCTGACGATGGAGGGTGTCGCCGCCGGCGCCCGGACGGGGAAAGCGGCGGTCTACCGGCGATGGCCATCGAAGGAAGATCTGGTGGCGGAGGCGCTGCGGGCGGCGCTGCCCCCGGTCGGTGAGGCGCCCGACTGCGGCAGCATTCGCGAAGATCTCTACCAGTTGGGCCGACGGCTGCGCGACGCCATGCTCTCCACGCCCGGAACCGCTCTGCTTTCCGTGCTTCACGAGTGCGATTCGAGCGCTTCCGGCCGCTTCCAGGCGGTGATCTTCCAGGGTGTGATCCAGCCCTCCACCGAGCTCTTTCGGGAGGTCGTGCGCCGAGGTGTCGAGCGGGGTGACGTCCGTTCCGATGCGACGAGCGACCTGGCCCTGGACGTGATCCCCGCGATGATGATGTACCGCAGCAAGGTGTGCGGCAGCGAATGGCCGGATGCGTACATCGCCGAATTGATCGATCAGATCATGGTGCCGCTGCTCCGGCCTTCCGGCAGCTGAGTGCAACCGGTGGCAGCCGGACCGTGAGCGTTCCGTCGGAGCGACGCAGCGGGCCGGACGACGGTCCGGCGCCCCGGGGGTGTTCGTGGCGCCTGCGTCGGCGTACGCTGACTGGCGCCATGCCGTACGAACCACCCACGCACACCGTCGAGCGCTCACTGCGCGCTACCACCGGTGCCAAGACCGTCGCCGGTGTAGATGAGGTCGGACGCGGAGCGTGGGCGGGACCGGTCACCGTGTGCGCGGCTGTCACCGGCCTCCGCAAGCCCCCCGCGGGACTCACCGACTCCAAGCTGATCAGCCCGAAGCGCCGCGCCGAGCTGGCGCCGCTGCTCCAGGCCTGGGTCACGGCCTACGGCCTCGGTGACGCCTCGCCGCAGGAGATCGACGAGCTCGGGATGACCGCGGCTCTGCGTCTCGCCGCCGTGCGCGCCCTCGAAGCGCTGCCCGTGCGCCCGGACGCGGTGATCCTCGACGGCAAACACGACTACCTGGGAAAGCCCTGGACGGTCCGAACCGTCATCAAGGGCGACCAGTCCTGCATCGCGGTCGCGGCCGCCTCGGTGATCGCGAAGGTCCACAGGGACACGATGATGGCCGAACTGGGCGCGGAATCGGGGGAGTACGCCGCCTTCGCGTTCGATGCGAACGCCGGCTACCCGTCCCCTGTGCACAGGGCCGCTCTGGAGGCGCTGGGGCCCACGCCCCTGCACCGCCTCTCGTGGTCCTACCTCGACGCGCTGCCCAGGTGGCAGCACCTGAAGAAGATCCGCATCTCCGCCGAGGCGGCTGCACTGGAAAGCGGGGGCCAACTCGGCTTCGACTTCTGATCGCGCATTTGTGCCCACCCGCCGACGCCCTCTGCGCCGGCGTTTGATAGACAACCACCCATGCCTCTCATCCCCGAGGAGCCTCAGATTCACGAGAGCGCCCAGGGTCCCCGCGTCACACCGGCCGCAGGCCGCACCGCGCCGACCCCCCGTCCCGTACCCGGCCCGCGTTCCGCGGCCACGCCGCGCCCCGGTCGTCCGGGTCCCGGCCCCGCGAGGCCCGCGCCCCCGGCGCAACGCCCGCACTCCACCTCCGGTCAGTCTCAGGCTGCCCGGTCGAAGACTCGTTCCGCGCCGCAGTTCCAGCTGATCCCGGCCTCGGCCGGCAGTGCGCTCGACGCCGCCGACGAGGCTGTCGATCTGCTGCTCGACTCCGGACGCGCACCGGGCGACATCCTGGTGATCACCACCGGTGAGCGGCACCCGTGGGCGGTGCACGAACTCTCCTTCGGAGAAGCCGCCTACTGGGCCCAGCACGATGCGGGCGACGACGTCTTCTTCGCCGATGCCGTGGCTGCGGACCGGGTCAAGGCCCGCCCCGTGGTGATCGTCGCGGTCAACGGTGGCGTCGATGACGCCACCGCCCATGCGCTGCCTCTCGCGAGGGAGCGTGCCGGAGCACTGCTGGTCGTCTGCGGTGAACCGCAGCGGATCAACGCCGTACTCGGCGCCGGCGTCTGAGCCGAACGACGCGCACGGCCGTGGCGACCCGGCTGCCCGACAGGGCGGCCGGGCCCACGACCGGGGTCAGCGGGCCGCGGTGCGTCGCAGTGGCTCTGCCGCGCCGCCACCGGTGCGCAGCGGGAACGGATCATGGTCGGCAACCGTGTCGGCGAGAGCCGCAGGCGTCGATATGGAGTTGGGCCGACGGCCGCCACGGCCCTCGCCCAGCACCTGCCACCCGCCACGCGTCAGCGTGATGTACGCGCCGCACCGCAGGCCGTGCAGCGTGCAGGCATCCCGCAGACCCCACATCCACGCCCCGTCCTCCTCCGTCCACCGTTCGTCGCCCTCGCGGCAGTAGAGCAGCACCGCAGTACGGACGGGTGTGCGGCGGCGCAGATCGTGCGGGATGACCCGGCGCAAATGCGCCAGCAGTGCGTTCCGGAACTCCCAGCCGTCCGCGGAGACGGAGCGACGGGCGAACGAGGCGCTGGCCGTGAGGCGTTCCTCATGGTCGAGTACTGCGACGACAGCGGTTTCCGGGGTCGGCCGGTGCCGGGTATGCAGGCCGCTGACCACCTCGCGCGGGCTGCGCAGCAACGGTATGCCCGCAGCGGCCCACTCGGCCGGTTCGAGCATTCTGGCAAGGCGGTTGGCGGAGTCGGCGGACACCGAGGACGCCGAGATCGAAGTGGCTGCGGACGGAGCGAATCCGAAGGTCACGATCCTCCCTTCGCATACGCGCCCACGGTGCGGGCAGGGTTGGGTGGGGCGCACCGCGGCACAGCCCTTCCGGGCCGCGAAAGGACCGTGCGGGGAGCGAGTTCAATTCTTCCTGGCGTATCGGCAGGCGGCAACGAGCAATTGGTGCGGCTGACGGAAATCGGCTGGAATGACACGGATATCCCTGCCCAAACCGCAGGCGGGTGACGCTCCTGTCACGCCTGAACGGCGAGGACCAGCGGAAACACCCCTTCCGCACCGGCCCTGCGCAGCAGCCGTGCTGCCACGGCGAGCGTCCAGCCGGTGTCCGAGAGATCGTCCACGAGCAGCACCGGCCCCCCTGCCGAAACCAACGCCTCTGCCAGTTCCGGTTCCACGACGAGCGCCTCATGCAGAGCACGCACCCGCTGCGCGCTGTTGGTCTGCGACATTCGTACCCCGTCCGCCCCGGGGGCATAGGCGACGCTGCCGAGCAGCGGCATCCGGCCGACCTCGGCGATCCGGCCGGCGAGCGACTGGATCAGCTGTGGCCTGCTGTGCGAGGCGACCGCGACGACCCCCACCGGCCGCGGTACGGCATCGGCTGCGCCGGACGCCCAGCCCCCGGGTCCCTTGGCCCAGTCGGCCAGCACCGTCACCACCGCGTTCGCCACATCGTCCGGAACGGGTGCGTCAGGTGTGGGCGAAGCCAGCAACGGGCGCAGCCGGTTGCCCCAGCCGATGTCGGAGAGACGGCCGAGCGCCCGCCCGGAGAAGGAGAGCTCTCCCGCCGGGATGCGGCCCTTGAGATCGACGCCCACCGCCGCGAGACCGGTCGGCCACATCTTGCGGGGTTCCACTTCGACACCGGGCCTGCCGAGCTCGCCCCGTGCGGTGTCCAGGGCGGCCGTCGACACCTGGTCGTCGAAGCGCGCCCCCGCGCAGTTGTCACAGCGTCCGCATGCCGTCGCTTCCTCGTCGTCCAGCTGGCGACGCAGGAATTCCATCCGGCAACCGGTCGTCGTTGCGTAGTCGCGCATCGCCTGCTGCTCGGCCGAGCGCTGGCGTGCCACCCAGGCATACCGCTCGGAGTCGTAGACCCAGGGCTCTCCCGTGGCGGTCCAGCCACCCTTCACCCGCTTGACCGCGCCATCGACGTCGAGCACCTTCAGCATGGTCTCCAGCCGTGTGCGCCGAAGGTCGACCAGCGGTTCCAGAGCGGGCAGCGAGAGCGGTCGGCCGGCCTGGGCGAGCGCATCGATCGTGCGTCGGACCTGTTCCTCCGGAGGGAAGGCGACCGAGGTGAAGTACTGCCAGATCGCCTCGTCCTCCTTGCCCGGGAGCAGCAGTACCTCGGCGTGCTCGACGCCTCGGCCCGCACGGCCCACCTGCTGGTAGTAGGCGATGGGGGAGGAGGGAGAGCCGAGGTGGACGACAAAGCCGAGGTCGGGCTTGTCGAATCCCATGCCGAGCGCGGACGTTGCGACGAGAGCCTTGACCCGGTTGGCCAGGAGGTCGTCCTCCGCCTGCTGCCGGTCGGCGTTCTCGGTGCGGCCCGTGTAGGACGCAACGGTGTGTCCGCACTGGCGCAGATACGCTGTGATCTCCTCGGCGGCCGCCACCGTGAGCGTGTAGATGATCCCCGAGCCGGGCAGCTCCTTGAGGTGATCGCCCAGCCAGGCCAGCCGGTGCGCGGCGTTCGGCAGTTGCAGTACGCCGAGGCTGAGACTCTCGCGGTCCAGCGGCCCACGCAGCACCAGCGCGTCCGTACCCGCCCCGGTGCCGAGCTGCTCCGCGACATCCGCCGTCACCCGCGCGTTCGCGGTGGCGGTCGTCGCGAGCACGGGTACCCCTGCGGGCAGATCGGCGAGCATGGTCCGCAGCCGTCGGTAGTCGGGCCGGAAGTCGTGGCCCCAGTCGGAGATGCAGTGTGCCTCGTCGACCACGAGCAGCCCGGTGGCGGCGGCGAGGCGGGGCAGGACCTGGTCCCGGAAGTCGGGATTGTTGAGCCTCTCGGGGCTGACCAGCAGCACATCCACCTCGCCCGCTGCGACCTCGGCCTGGACGGTGTCCCACTCCTCGGTATTGGACGAGTTGATCGTGCGGGCGGTGATGCCGGCCCGGGCCGCGGCCGCAACCTGGTTGCGCATCAGCGCGAGCAGTGGAGAGACGATCACTGTCGGGCCGCCGCCCCGCGCCCGCAGGAGAGCGGTCGCGACGAAATACACGGCGGACTTGCCCCAGCCGGTCCGCTGGACGACCAGCGCTCTGCGCCTGTCCGCGACGAGCGCCTCGATGGCCCGCCACTGGTCCTCGCGCAGCCGGGCAGTGCCGGTGGTGTCCCCGACGAGTCGGGCCAGTACGGAATCGGCCGAAGCCCTGAGCTCTGCGCGGTCTGCGTTGGTCATGCCCCCATGCAACCCGATGGCTACGACAAACGGCGAACGACCCCGCGACCCTGTGGACAACTTATCCACAGGGGGTCGCGGAATTCTGCTGCCCGCGGGACGGTCATGCCATGAACAAGCACCACGAATCCACAGGACCGGCCGACGTGCAGCAGATCACTCTGCGCGGGCCCGCCGAACTCGCCGATGCCCTTCCGTATCTCATGGGCTTCTATCCGAACGACAGCGTGGTCATGGTCGCTCTGCACGGCGGCCGGGGCCGCTTCGGCGGGCGGCTCAGGCTCGGAATTCCGCAGTCGCCGCAGGAATGGCCGCACGTCGCAGAGCAGCTCGCCGAGTGTCTGGTCAAGGGGAGTGAGCGACGCGGTGAGCACCCCGATGCGATCGTCGTCTTCCTCTGCCAGGACCCTGCCGACGGAGAGACCCCCGGCCAGACGATGGAGCGGCTGCGGCCGCTGGCCCAGCGTCTGCGCACGGCCTGCGGAGTCCTCGACGTACCCGTCCTCGAAGCGCTCTGCATCTCCGGCGGACGCTACTGGTCCTACTGCTGTCCGGACGCACGCTGTTGCCCGAGCGAAGGCAACGGTCTGTCCCTGCCGGGCACTTCGGTGATGGCGGCCGCCGCCACCTACGCGGGCGTCCAGGTCCGGGGATCCCTGAGGGACATGGAAGCCAGACTGGCGCCTCTGAAGACCCCGGCCGTGGCAGAGCAACCGCAGGCCCTTGACTCGGCCGGCGCTGCACTCGTGCCGAGGATCCTCGACGAGGAGGGACGCAAGGAAGTGGCTCGCGAGACGCTCGGGCTCGCACGCCTCCTGATGAAACGCCTCCGGGACGCGCCGACGGCCGCGCCCTCCGCGGCCGACAGCCAGGACGACTCGCTGATCAGCAATGACGAGGCCGCTGCGGTGATCCTCGGTCTCCAGGACCGGGAGACCCGGGACAAGGCCGCGGAATGGATGGAAGGGCCCGAAGCGGAATCCGCCCTGCGGCTGTGGCGGGCGCTCGCACGCCGCTGCGTCGGACCGTACGAGGAACACGCCGCTGCGCCGCTCACCCTGACCGGCTGGGTCTCCTGGTCGACGGGTGACGAGCCGGGCGCCCGGGTCGCACTGGGGCTCGCCCTCCGGGCCGACCCCGACTACACCTTCGCTCAACTGCTTCATCAGGCGTGCAACGAAGGACTCGATCCGGAGGCTCTGCGCCGCTGCCTGCGTGGGGAGAACGGCGAGCAGAAGGAGCGCGGTCACCATCGTGCCGAGCGAGTCGTCCGGCCCCGGACAGCACGCCCGCCGGCCGTGCGGCGGAACAAGACGCAGCCCGGACCGGCCCGGCCGAGGGCGGTCGCGCGACGCCGTGCCCGTGAGTCGCGGGCCCACGGTCGCGGTGGGACCGGGGGCGGCCGATGACCATGGATACCGATCGCCCGGTGTCCGTCAGGGAAACGGGGGCGCGGCGCGGGGCATCGAGTTGAGCGGGCACAGAAAGCGAGAGCGGAAAGAGCCGCGAAAGGAGCGACGAGGGGAGCCGCCGGTGGCAGCTTCTGCGCCCCGGCACACAACGGCCTGCGGGGTGCTGCCGTTGCCTGCCGGAGGACGCCTCCCGTCGCGCGGGCGGCAAGCCGACCAGTTTCCGGGGCCGGGGTGGATGAAGATCATGACGAAGGGAGTGTTTATCGTCAGGCAGACGACTATGATCACGGCATGCCGCCCTACGACCCGTCGACCTTCCCGCCCTTCGCTGTCACCGTCGACCTGGTTGTGCTCACCGTGCGCCGTCATGCGCTCTGTGCGCTGGTGGTTCGCCGCGGCGAGTCCCCGTTCCAGGGGAGGTGGGCACTTCCCGGTGGCTTCGTGAGAGCCGATGAGGACCTCGGAGCCGCGGCGGCGCGTGAGCTCGTCGAGGAAACCGGACTGTGCGCGCAGGACCCGGCGACTCCGGCAGTCGGCAACGGCGCCCACCTCGAACAGCTCGCCACCTACGGCGACCCCAAGCGCGACCCCCGGATGAGGGTCGTCAGCGTCGCTCACCTCGCGCTCGCCCCCGACCTGCCCGCTCCCCGCGCCGGCGGCGACGCGAACAGTGCACGGTGGGCGCCCGTCGAGGATCTGCTCGGGCCGGAGGGCGGTTTCGGCCGCGAGGGTGAGCAGCACGCCCCGCTCGCCTTCGATCATGCGCAGATCCTCGCCGACGGCGTCGAGCGGGCGCGTTCCAAGATCGAGTACTCCTCGCTGGCCACCGCTTTCTGCCCGCCTGCGTTCACGGTCGGAGAGCTGCGCCGGGTGTACGAAGCAGTCTGGGGGGTGGTTCTGGATCCGCGGAACTTCCATCGCAAGGTGACAGGCACCCCCGGTTTCCTGGTGCCTGCGGGCGGAACGACCACCCGCCAGGGCGGGCGCCCCGCCCAGCTCTTCCGGGCCGGCGCGGCCACCGTGCTCAATCCGCCGATGCTGAGGCCCGAAGTCTGACCTCGCGGAACGCCCGCAGGACCGATGATGCGCTAAAAGTCCGATATGACGGGTTATCGTGCTGCGGTATTCGCCCTGCCGCCGAGCGGTTTCACCTCCCGCGAGAGAAGCGATGCTTCAGGCCATCGGACTCACCAGCGCCCCCCACCGCGGCCGTCCGCCCGCCGTGGACGACCTCACCTTCGAAGCCGGATCCGGCCGCGTCACGGCACTCCTCGGCGCTCCCGGTTCCGGTAAGACCACAGCCCTCCGTCTGATGCTCGAAATCGAGTCGGGGCGCGGAGTCACCTACTTTCGTGGCAGACCACTGCACCGCATCCCGCATCCCGCCCGTGAGGTGGGAGTGCTCCTCGGGGACGTACCCGGCCATCCCGTCCGCACCGCCCGTGGTCAGCTCCGTATGCTCAGCGCCGCAGTGGGTGTACCCGCCTCCCGGGCCGACGAACTGCTCGATGTTGTCGGCCTCGCCGGGCTCGGCGACCAGCGCCTCGGAGCGCTCTCGCTCGGCATGGACCGCAGGCTGGGTCTCGCGTCTGCGCTGCTCGGAGACCCGCACGCGCTGATTCTCGACGATCCCGGAGAGGGGCTCTCGCCGCGCGAGAACGCTTGGTTGCACGGGTTCCTGCGTGCCCATGCCGCGCAGGGAGGCACGGTCCTCTACACCACCTGTGACCCCGAGGAGGCGGCGCGCGCGGCCGACCATGTGGTCACTGTCGACGCCGGACGGCTGGTCTCCGACCAGGACGCCGTCGACTTCTCGCGTACCCGGCTGCGCCCCCGCGTCGTGGTCCGGACTCCGCACGCCGCACGACTCGCCGCAGTCGTGAGCCGTGAGGCGCGCGCGGCCCGGCGTTCCGTCGAGGTGGTCACCGAAGCGGGCAGCCGCCTCTCGGTGTACGGCAGCACGTGCGCGGAGATCGGCGACACCGCATACCGTCACGGTGTACCCGTTCATCAGCTCGCCGACGAGATCGCCGACACCGGCCCGGCAGCGGCCACCGCTCCGGACCCGGCAACGGCCACCGCTCCGGAAGCGAAGGCTGTATCGCCGGGGCGGGCGTCACCCGCGTCAGGCCCGGACGCGGCACGGGCGCAACCGGAGCCGACTGCCTACGGGCCGGAAGCTGCGCCGCGGACGGCATCGCCCGTCCCGGGGTCGGAACACGTACCGTCCATCCGCCGGCGATCGGCCCGTGGCCCGCACCGGCCGGTCCGCTACGAACTGCGCCGTCTCTTCGGCGTCAGGACAACAACGTTGATCATGGCGGCCGTTCTGGTCGTCTCGGTCGGGCTCTCCGTCCTGCTCGCCCGCACCGGCCATGCCCCGCTGCCGAACGTGCTTGCCGCCTGGCCCGAGGTGCTGCCCCTGCCGCCTGCTGCTGTCGGCGCCGGGCTGCTCGGCGCGCTCTCCTTCGGCGACGAGTTCCGCTACCCCGCGCTTGCGGCGGGCCGGGGCACCGTCCCCCGCCGGCTCGGTCTGCTCATGGCCAAGCTGGCGGTCTCCGCGGGCGTCGCGCTGCTCCTCGCTCTGATCGTTGCGGCGGCCTCCGCCGAGGCGCTCCGTCTTGTGTACGGAGGCGACTTGGTCGGCTTTCCGTCGAATGCGGCTTTTTCCGCAGTGAGTTGGGTGGGCCTGAACGTGGGTTGCGCCTGGGCGGGTCTGCTGGCCGCCGGAATCTTCCGGGTGACAGCCGCCGGGGTCGCCGCGGTGCTTGCTGTGCCCGTGCTCGTCGTTCCGCTCGTGCGCAGGGTGCTGTCGGGGGCGGCCGGTCATTCGGCACCGGGGCTCCCCGGCAGGCTCCGCGAACTGGCTTGGGTGCAGTGGCCGAACGGGATGGATTCCTGGGTGATGGCGGGGGTGCGCGTGGTTGCGCACCCCGTGGGGGCGGCGCTGTCGTTGTCGCTCTCGATCCTCGTCTGCGCGTATGTGTTCACCGGCCTTCGCGGCAGGGTCCGTTGGTGATCAGGGAGCGCGACCACCTGGTCGCGAGGCTCTTAACTCCCTTGAGCGTGCCCGTTTTATGCAGATAAGGCGTCAATTGGGGGGTGGGCGCCGATCACCCTTTCGTGTGCTTTTCACCAAAGACCTCAAGAGGCGGGCGAGCCGCGCCGACAAAGGATGCGTGAGTACCCTTGCGCACACCATGATGACCGCCGCCCGCTCCGTCGATTCCGGCCTCGCCGGCTCGGGTGAACTCGACCGCTACCCCTATACGGAGGCGCCGGCCGGCGAGCGCGCCGCCATCCGTTCGTGGGACGGCACCGATGCAGAGCTGGGGCGAGCGAGCCGGCGGGGTTCGGCCAGCCGCGGCCGTGGCCTCCACGGACAGCTCGTTCAGCAGCTCGGTCAGATGATCGTCTCCGGTGATCTGGGTGCCGATCGCCCGCTCGTGCCCGAGGAGATCGGCCAGCGCTTCGAGGTGTCCCGCACGGTCGTACGTGAGTCTCTGCGCGTTCTCGAGGCCAAGGGGCTGGTCAGCGCCCGGCCCAACGTGGGTACCCGGGTCCGTCCGGTCAGTGACTGGAATCTGCTGGATCCCGACATCATCGAATGGCGAGCCTTCGGTCCGCAGCGCGACGACCAGCGTCGTGAGCTGGGTGAGCTCCGCTGGACGATCGAACCGCTCGCCGCTCGCCTTGCCGCCGGTCACGGCCGTGAGGACATTCAGCAGCGGCTCGGTGACATGGTCGAGATCATGGGGCACGCGCTCGCGCAAGGCGACGTGATCACCTACTCGCGGGCCGATGCCGAGTTCCATTCCCTGCTGATCCAGGCCGCCGGCAACCGCATGCTCGAACATCTCTCCGGCATCGTCTCCGCCGCCCTCCAGGTCTCGGGTGGTCCGGTCACCGGCTGTGACCGCCCCGCCGAGGCGTCCCTCGGTCACCACGGCCGGATCGTCGACGCCCTCGCGACCGGCGACGCGGCGGGTGCCGAGGCGGCCATGCGTCAACTGCTCGTCGTCCACCCCGAGGTGGACCGGGTGGTGCCGGCGCCGCGCGAGCACTGACCACGGTACGGCCAGGGTGTACGAACCATGTGTCGCCGGACCCTCGCGGTCCGGCGGCTCAATTGTTGAGGGATGTCACCCTTGGTCGCATTCGCCGCACATGGGGTGTGACTCGGGCCACGCGGATTGGGCGTAACACTCCTTGAGGCAGTGCGATGACCTAAGAGGTGACCGCCGCGGAAGGAATACAGCAGCCATTGACGGCGCTGTGCAGTTCTGAGGCCAAACCCGCGCCGTCGGTACATTCCCAGCCCGACGGTCGTCGGCTCCAGCTCTCTCCAGGGCCGGGCCGGAAGCCGTTTTCCATCGTTCCGAGAGGTTGTTCGTGTCGGCCAGCACATCCCGTACGCTCCCGCCGGAGATCGTCGAGTCCGAGTCTGTGATGGCGCTCATCGAGCGGGGAAAGGCTGATGGGCAGATCGCCGGCGATGACGTGCGTCGGGCCTTCGAGGCTGACCAGATTCCGCCAACCCAGTGGAAGAATGTTCTGCGCAGCCTCAACCAGATCCTCGAGGAAGAGGGTGTGACGCTGATGGTCAGTGCCGCGGAGTCGCCGAAGCGCGCCCGCAAGAGCGTCGCAGCGAAGAGCCCGGTCAAGCGCACCGCCACCAAGACTGTCGCGGCCAAGACGACCGTGACGAGGACCGTCGCGGCCACCGCCGCCCCGTCGGCCGAGACCGTGGACGTGGTGGCCGACGACGCTGCCGCGGCCAGCCCTGCGAAGAAGGCGGCAGCCAAGAAGACGGCTGCCAAGAAGACCGCCGTGAAGAAGACGGCGGCCAAGAAGACTGCAACGAAGAAGGCCGGTAAGAAGGACGCCGACGAGCTCCTCGACGGCGACGAGGCTGTCGAGGAAGTACAGGTCGGCAAGGGCGACGACGAGGAGGGCGAGGGCGAGAACAAGGGCTTCGTCCTCTCCGACGACGACGAGGACGACGCGCCCGCGCAGCAGGTCGCCGTCGCAGGCGCCACGGCCGACCCGGTCAAGGACTACCTGAAGCAGATCGGCAAGGTCCCGCTCCTCAACGCCGAGCAGGAGGTCGAGCTCGCCAAGCGCATCGAAGCGGGCCTGTTCGCCGAGGACAAGCTGGCGAACTCCGACAAGCTCGCGCCGAAGCTCAAGCGCGAGCTGGAGATCATCGCCGAGGACGGGCGCCGGGCCAAGAACCACCTGCTGGAGGCCAACCTCCGCCTCGTGGTCTCGCTGGCCAAGCGTTACACCGGCCGCGGCATGCTCTTCCTGGACCTGATCCAGGAGGGCAACCTCGGTCTGATCCGCGCGGTCGAGAAGTTCGACTACACCAAGGGCTACAAGTTCTCCACGTACGCCACCTGGTGGATCCGTCAGGCGATCACCCGTGCCATGGCCGACCAGGCCCGCACCATCCGTATTCCGGTGCACATGGTCGAGGTCATCAACAAGCTCGCGCGTGTGCAGCGTCAGATGCTCCAGGACCTGGGCCGTGAGCCCACCCCGGAGGAGCTGGCCAAGGAGCTCGACATGACCCCCGAGAAGGTCATCGAGGTCCAGAAGTACGGTCGTGAGCCGATCTCTCTCCACACGCCGCTGGGTGAGGACGGGGACAGCGAGTTCGGTGACCTGATCGAGGACTCCGAGGCGGTCGTCCCGGCCGACGCGGTCAGCTTCACGCTCCTCCAGGAGCAGCTGCACTCGGTGCTCGACACCCTCTCCGAGCGCGAGGCCGGCGTGGTCTCGATGCGCTTCGGTCTCACGGACGGGCAGCCGAAGACCCTCGACGAGATCGGCAAGGTCTACGGCGTGACGCGTGAGCGCATCCGTCAGATCGAGTCGAAGACCATGTCGAAGCTGCGCCACCCGTCGCGTTCGCAGGTGCTGCGCGACTACCTCGACTGAGTCGCGGGAGCAAGCAGGTCGAGGGCCCGGTTCCGAGGAACCGGGCCCTCGACGCATGTGCGGGTGCGGTTGCCGACACGCTGGATGACTCTGAGTGGGCATGGTCCACCGCAGAGTCAGGAGTACGCATGTCCCGTACCGTCGTCCGCGCCATGACCGGGCTGCTCGCCCTGGTTGCCGCGGCAGCCGTGATACCGCTCGGGTCCCTGGTTCCGGCGGCTGCCGACAGCATCGTCATCGGTGGGCAGCCGGCATATGTCAAGGACAGTCCGTGGGTCGTGGCACTGACCAGCCGTAACCGTTTCGGAGGTACCCGTGCGGGGCATTTCTGCGGTGCTGTGCTGGTGAGGCCGACGAAGGTGCTGACCGCCGCGCACTGTCTGAGCCGGGAGGCGCTCGGCATCGATGTGAGTCAGGTGCACGACCTGCGGATCATTGCCGGGCGGGATGAGCTGACCGGCTCCGGTGGCCGGGAGGTCGCGGTCAAGGAGACGTGGATCAACCCGGGGTACGACCCCACCACCAACTCCGGCGATCTGGCGGTGCTCACCCTGGCCGACGCGCTCCCCGGAGAGAGTGTGATCCCGATGGCCACAGCCGGTGACCGGGCCGATGAGCCGGGTAGCACAGCCCTCGTCTACGGCTGGGGGGACACCTCCGGGAACGGTGACTACGTGACGTCACTCCGCTCCGCCCAGGTGAGGGTTCTGCCGGACAGCACGTGTGAGCGGGCCTACCCGGGTGGCAGGGGCGCCGCGTACAAGGCTTCGACGATGCTCTGCGCGGGCGAACCGGACGGCGGGCACGACGCATGCCAGGGGGACAGCGGAGGGCCGCTGGTGGCCGGTGGGCGGCTCATCGGCCTGGTGTCCTGGGGGAATGGCTGTGGGGTGGCGGGAAGCCCCGGCGTCTACACGAGGATCTCCGAGGCGGCGGGATGGATGGCGGGCAGTAGCTGACCGGCGTCGCTCCGTAGGTACGAGAACGGGCGGCTCCCCCTCGGTAGGGGGAGCCGCCCGTCGGCCGGTACGGAGCCGGACCCTGGCTCGTCGTGGATGCGAGGTGTCAGTGTTGTTCCTCTTCGACGGCATTGGCCTGCACGGCCGTCAGCCGGTCCGTCTCATCCTGTATTTCCGCGGCGATCTTCTTGAGTTCCGGCTCGAACTTGCGACCATGGTGGGCGCAGAAGAGCAGTTCACCGCCGCTGATCAGGACGACGCGCAGATATGCCTGGGCGCCGCAACGGTCACAGCGATCTGCTGCGGTCAGCGGGCTCGCGGGGGTCAGAACAGTAGTCACGTCGCCTCTTCTCTAGCTCGACGAGCTGTCGTACCAGGGTCAACATCCAACCAGGCCGAAAACGTTCCCGCTCGTGGCTTTTCTTCGAAACTTCTTCTCAAGATGGCTGTCTGTTGCCGGTTGGCGGCGAATGTGCCGTATTGCGTAGCGCTACGGTTTCGCGTTGCTTGTATGGGTCGGTCGGTCCGTCCGGCCGGCTTGCCGGTTTGTTCATGAGGACGTGCCCGGAGCCTAAATGGTTCATGCCTCGAAGGGAACGTGATGTGCGCGTCACTCCAACGAGGGATCGAACGTGTATGCGAGGCTGGTCTAGTGTGAGCATTCCCTGAGGGAGGCGGTACAACCGCTCTACCAGGCCTCGGTAGGCTCTCAACGGCAACCGAAGCCGAGCCCGTTACCCACCTGGACCCCAAATGAAATTCAGCGAGGAGCGAACCGCGTGACCGCCGATACGTCCGTGCCGTCCACTGCGCTGCTGACCGGAGCCGACCGAGACGGCTCCAACTACACCGCGCGGCACCTTCTCGTGCTCGAGGGGCTTGAGGCAGTCCGCAAGCGCCCCGGGATGTACATCGGGTCGACCGACAGCCGCGGCCTCATGCACTGCCTCTGGGAGATCATCGACAACTCCGTCGACGAGGCCCTGGGCGGTTACTGCGACCACATCGAGGTCATCCTCCACGAGGACAACTCCGTCGAGGTCCGGGACAACGGCCGGGGCATCCCCGTCGATGTCGAGCCCAAGACCGGACTGTCCGGCGTCGAGGTCGTCATGACCAAGCTGCACGCCGGCGGCAAGTTCGGCGGCGGCTCGTACGCCGCGTCCGGTGGTCTGCACGGTGTGGGAGCCTCCGTGGTCAACGCGCTCTCGGCCCGGCTCGACGTCGAGGTCGACCGCAACAGCGCGACCCACTCGATCAGCTTCCGGCGCGGGGTGCCGGGCATCTTCACGGAGCAGGGCCCGGACAGTCCGTTCGACCCGGCCAACGGCCTCCGCAAGGGGAAGCGGGTCCCGAAGGCGCGCACCGGCACCAGGGTCCGCTACTGGGCCGACCGGCAGATCTTCCTCAAGGACGCCAAGCTCGGCCTGGAGACGCTCCACCAGCGGGCCCGGCAGACGGCATTCCTCGTCCCCGGACTCACCATCGTCGTACGCGACGAACGCGGTCTCGACGGTGAGGGCAAGACCGAGGAGACGTTCCGCTTCGACGGCGGAATCAGTGAATTCTGCGAGTACCTGGCCCAGGACAAGGCTGTCTGCGACGTGCTGCGGCTGACCGGGCAGGGCACCTTCAAGGAGACCGTGCCGGTCCTGGACGAGCGCGGTCACATGACGGCGACCGAGGTCACGCGTGAGCTGGCCGTCGACATCGCCATGCGCTGGGGCACGGGATACGACACCAATCTCAAGTCCTTCGTCAACATCATTGCCACCCCCAAGGGCGGCACACATGTGACCGGGTTCGAACGTTCCGTGACCAAGACGGTCAACGAGGTGCTCCGCTCCGCGAAGCTCCTGCGGGTCGCCGAGGACGACATCGTCAAGGACGACGCCCTGGAGGGCCTCACCGCAGTCGTCACCGTACGGCTGGCGGAGCCGCAGTTCGAGGGCCAGACCAAGGAGGTCCTCGGCACCTCGGCGGCCAACCGGATCGTCGCCAATGTCGTCGCCAAGGAACTCAAGGCATTCCTGACCTCCACCAAGCGTGATGCCAAGGCGCAGGCCAGGGCAGTCCTGGACAAGGCGGTCGCCGCCGCGCGCACGCGCATCGCGGCCCGACAGCACAAGGACGCGCAGCGTCGTAAGACGGCGCTGGAGTCCTCCTCGCTGCCCGCCAAGCTCGCGGACTGCCGCAGCGACGACGTGGACCGCAGCGAGCTCTTCATCGTGGAGGGGGACTCCGCGCTCGGCACGGCCAAGCTCGCCCGGAACAGTGAGTTCCAGGCGTTGCTGCCGATCCGGGGCAAGATCCTCAATGTCCAGAAGGCGTCCGTCTCGGACATGCTGAAGAACGCCGAGTGCGGCGCGATCATCCAGGTCATAGGGGCCGGGTCCGGGCGGACCTTCGACATCGACGCCGCCCGCTACGGCAAGATCGTCCTTCTGGTGGACGCCGATGTCGACGGCGCGCACATCCGTATCCTGCTGCTCACGCTCTTCCAGCGGTACATGCGGCCCATGGTCGAGGCGGGACGCGTCTTCGCCGCTGTGCCCCCGCTCCACCGGATCGAGCTGGTCCAGCCGAAGAAGGGCCAGGACAAGTACATCTACACCTACTCCGACGGCGAGCTGCGCCAGACGCTGCTGGAGCTGCAGCGCAAGAACGTCCGGTACAAGGACTCGATCCAGCGGTACAAGGGTCTGGGTGAGATGGACGCCGACCAGCTGGCCGAGACCACGATGGATCCGCGCCACCGGACACTGCGGCGGATCAACATCGGCGACCTCGAATCCTCCGAGCAGGTCTTCGATCTGCTGATGGGCAACGAGGTCGCGCCCCGCAAGGAATTCATCACCAGCTCGGCCGCCACGCTGGACCGCTCGCGCATCGACGCGTGACCGGCAGCCGCCGTCTCCACCCGTGGGTGGAGACGGCGGCTCCACCCACGATCAACCCCTGAGCCGATCCTCCGACCTGGCATTTTCCGTAGCGTCGAAGGTGTTGAACCTTTCCGCACTTCGGGATGAGCCCGGCGTACGGTGATGCTGCCGGCGGTCTGTCGTCGCAGCCGGCGTGGAAGGACCGTGTGTGACGCGCGCTACCGGGACGAGTCGGCCGTCCCGGGAGGCGCTCTCCCGACAGGGGCGCACGCGCCCACGGGCGGTCGTTGCCTGGTCCGTACGCGCGCTCCTGCTGGAGGCGACACGGCGCATCCGCGCGGAGCGTCCGGGCACGCAGGTGGTGGTCCTCACGACGTTCGCGGATGGCGACTCGCTCTTCCCAGCGCTGCAGGCGGGCGCCCGCGGCTACCTCACGAAGGACGCCGGGGCGACGAGATCGTGCGGGCCATCCAGGCAGTGCTGTCGGGCGAGGCCGGGCTCTCGCCCGTGGTGCAGCGTCGGCTGCCGGAGCGGGTCACCACAGCTCCGGCCCCCGCCGGGCCGCTGCCTGCCCAGCCGCAACTGCCGGACGGTCTCATGCCCCGCGAGGCGGAAGTACTCGCCCTGATCGCCGAGGGGATGTCCGACCAGGAGTTCGCCCGCAGGCTGCACATCTCGCAGGCCACGGTGAAGAGTCACATCAACAATCTCTTCGCCAAGGCCGGGGTGCGCGACAGGGCGCAGGCCGTGCGCTATGCGTACGTTCGGGGTCTCGCACACCCGCCCGGGGCATCCTTCACCTGAAGAGGTGAAGAGCGCGAATGAAGTGCCCGAGAACTTCCTGATCTGCCCATTCTTGGGTACGCGGCCGAAGTGGTCCGTGGACAAGGGGAGTTGTTCGGTGGAGAAGGAAGCAGGGCGCGACGCTGCAGCGATGCGAGTCGACGACCCGTGGTACGACGCTCTGGCCTCCGGATGGGGCGAACTGGACGGTGCGGGGGGCTTCGTGCCCGTCGGGCCACCAGAGCCCGTGGCCCCGCAGCGCAGCCACAGCGCGGCAGACATCTATCTGGAGGTGCAGCGCAGCGAGGCCTTCCAGGAAGTGCGGCGTCGATACCGGCGTTTCGTCGTCCCCGCCACCCTGGCCTTCGTCGTCTGGTACGTCGCCTACGTTGTCACGGCGGTCACCGCACCCGGACTGATGGCCCGTCCGGTAGCCGGGGCCGTCAACGTGGCGATGGTCGCGGGGCTCGGGCAGTTCCTCACCACGTTCCTGCTCACCGGGGCGTACACACGTCATGCGCGGCTGCGCAGGGACCGGGCGGCGCTCGATCTGCGGTGGGAGACCCAGGAGATGACGCGGGGGATCGGGCGTTGAGCGGGAATCACCAGACCCTGGCGTTGCTTCTGTTCAGCGCATTCATCGCCGTGACGCTCGCCATCACCACCTGGGTGAGCCGCAGCCGGCACGGCTCGGCGGAGGAGTTCTATGCCGGCGGTCGGTTGTTCTCACCCATGGAGAACGGTTTCGCTATCGCCGGTGACTACATGTCGGCCGCATCCTTCCTCGGCATCTCCGGTCTGATCGCGCTGTTCGGCTACGACGGCATGCTGTACTCGGTCGGCTTCCTCGTCGCCTGGCTCGTCGTCCTGCTGCTGGTCGCCGAACTCGTGCGTAACTGCGGCCGATTCACCCTCGCGGATGTGGTGGCCGCGCGCATGGCGGAACGTCCGGTGCGGATCGCGGCGGGGATCTCCTCCGTCACCGTCTCCGTGCTCTACCTGGTGGCGCAGATGGTGGGTGCGGGCAGCCTGGTCGCCCTGCTCCTCGGCGGTACGAGCAACGCCGCCCGCTCCTGGACCGTCATCGGGGTCGGGGCGCTCATGGTGATCTATGTGTCCTTCGGGGGGATGCGTGCCACGACCTGGATCCAGATCGTCAAGGCCGTCCTGCTGATGATGGGCGCGACCGTGCTCACCGTGCTGGTTCTGGTCCATTTCCATGGCAACGTCAACGCGCTCCTCACCTCGGCCGCCGAACGGAGCGGGCACGGACTGAAGTTCCTCTCGCCCGGACTCAAGTACGGCGGCAGCTGGACCGCGCGATTCGACTTCATCAGCCTCGGGCTGGCCCTGGTGCTCGGTACGGCCGGACTGCCCCACATCCTGTCGCGCTTCTACACCGTGCCCACCGCCCGCGCCGCCCGCCGCTCGGTCGTCTGGTCGATCGGCCTCATCGGCAGCTTCTACCTGATGACGATCGTGCTCGGGTTCGGGGCGGCGGCGCTGGTCGGTTCGGCGGACGTACGGGCGTCGAATCCCGCCGGGAACACCGCAGTCCCGCTGCTGGCCCTGGTGCTCGGCGGCGGTGAGGGTTCCACCGGGGGAACGATCCTGTTCGCGGTGGTCGCCGCTGTGGCCTTCGCGACCATCCTCGCCGTCGTCGCCGGGATCACGCTCGCCTCGTCCGCCTCTGTGGCCCACGACCTCTACGCCTCGCTCAGGCGTCCGGGCCGGAAGCAGCACAGCGAGGTCACCGTGGCCCGGGTCGCCGCGGCCGGGATCGGGGTGGCCGCCATCGTGCTCGGGCTGGTCGCGCAGGATCTGAATGTGGCGTTCCTGGTGGCGCTCGCCTTCGCCGTCGCCGCTTCGGCCAATCTGCCGGTGCTGCTGTACTCGCTGTTCTGGCGCCACTTCACCACGCGAGGGGCGGTCTGGTCGGTCTACGGAGGGCTGATCCCCGCGGTGCTGCTCGTCCTGCTCTCACCGGTCGTCTCCGGCAGTCCCACCTCGCTCTTCCCCGGCGTCGACTTCCAGTTCTTCCCGCTGGAGAACCCCGGACTGGTCTCCGTCCCGCTCGGCTTCCTGGCCGGCTGGATCGGCACAGTCACGTCACCCGAGCCGCCCGACGCCGCCAAGCATGCGGAGACCGAGGTCCGCGCGCTGACCGGGGCGGGGGCGGTGTAGCCGGTCAGGGCGCGGCGGTCGGCGGACGAGCCGGGCCAGGAATGCGGGACCGGACTGTGGCGGACGCGGGTCGGCGGTCCGTCCCGCAGGAATTTCCTAGGAGCCCGAGGCCCAGGTGTAGCGGTGTTCCGGGCGGCCTGTCTCGCCGTACCGCAGTGTCAGCCGCACCCGACCCGTCCGCTCCAACAGCTTCAGGTAGCGCTGCGCGGTCTGCCGGCTCATTCCGGCGCTCTCCGCGATCTCCTGTGCGGAGAGCGGCCCCTCGGCCCCCTTGAGCGCCTGGCGGACCAGTTCCGCAGTGGTGGGGGAGTGCCCCTTGGGCAGGTCGGGTTCGCCCGCCGCCCACAGAGCGCCGAAGAGCCGGTCCACGTCTCCCTGCTCGGCCTCGCCGCCGCCCTCCAGAGTGTGGTGCAGCGCCGCGTACGCCTCCAGCTTGGTACGCAGCCCCGCGTAGGTGAACGGCTTCACCAGGTACTGGAGCGCGCCGTGCCGCATGGCCTCCTGGACGGTGGCGACGTCACGCGCCGCAGTCACCATGATCACGTCAGTGCGGTGACCGAGCCTGCGCAGCTCGCGCACCACGGTCAGGCCATTGCGGTCGGGCATGTAGTGGTCGAGCAGGACGAGATCCACGGGCTGCGACTCGACCGCGGCCAGGGCCTCGGCGGCGCTGTGCGCCTGCGCCGCCACCCGGAAGCCGGGCACCTTCGAGACATACGCCGCGTTGATCCGCGCGACCCGGATGTCGTCGTCCACGACCAGGACCTGGATCACTGAACTCCTCCCGTGAGATCCGGCTCCGGAAGCTGTGTGTCCGTGAGACCCGGTTCGGTGAGTGCCTCGGGCAGTACGACAGTGAACTCGGCGCCGCCTTCCGGCGGACCGTCCACGGTGGCGCTGCCCCCCTGTCGTTCGGCCAGCCGCCGTACCATCGCGAGACCCAGACCACGCTTGCCGTGCGCCGGGAGTTCCTTGGTCGACCAGCCCTCCGTGAAGACCGATTCGCGATGCTCGGGAGGGACGCCGGGGCCGCTGTCGCGGACCCGCAGCACCACCGTACGGCCGTCCGTCCGTAGCCCCACCTCGATCAGAGGGTCGTCCGATCCGGCGGCTGCGTCCAGGGCGTTGTCGACGAGGTTCCCGACGACGGTGACCAGCCCGCGCGGGTCCACCAGCCGGTCGGGGAGCAGCGTGCCGGGGGCCATGCGCAGCGATACGCCGCGCTCCGCGGCGACCGTCGCCTTGCCGACCAGCAGGGCGGCCAGCAGCGGATCGCGGACCTTCTCGGTGACCTGCTCGGCGGTGGCCCGGTGGACGCCGACGACCTCGGTGACGAACTCCATCGCGTCCTCGTGCATGTCCAGCTCCAGCAGCCCCAGGAGGGTGTGCAGCCGGTTGGCGTGCTCGTGGTCCTGTGCGCGCAGGGCGTCGATCAGACCGCGGGTGGAGTCGAGCTCGCGGCCGAGGTGTTCGAGTTCGGTGCGGTCGCGGAGGGTGGCGACGGCGCCTCCGTCGGCGGTCGGCATCCGGTTGGCGAGCAGCACCCTGTTGCCGCGCACGGTCAGCAGATCGTCGCCCACCACTCGGCCGGCAAGCACGTCCGCGGTCCGCCCCCGGCCGAGCACGTCGTCGAGCGGGCGGCCCGCGGCGTCGGAGCCGAGCCCCAGCAGCCGCTGCGCCTCGTCGTTCAGCAGCCGGATGCGTCCCGTACGGTCCAGTGCGACGACGCCTTCGCGGATGCTGTGCAGCATCGCCTCACGCTCGGTCAGCAGCGCGGAGATGTCGGAGAACGCCAGGTCGTGGGTCTGTCGCTGGATGCGGCGGGAGATCAGGTACGCAGCCAGCGCCCCGACGGCGAGCGCCCCGCCCGCGTAGGCGAGCAGCCCCGGGATCGCTGCCAGGAGCCGGGCGCGGACACTGTCGTACGCGATGCCGACCGAGACCGCTCCGACGATGTGGTCCGCGTTGTCGCGGAGCGGCACCTTGCCGCGTGCCGAGCGGCCGAGCGTACCGCTGTCGATCTCCATGATCTCTCCGCCCGCGAGCGCCTCACTGGGGTCGGTCGAGACGACCTTGCCGATCCGGCGGGTGTCGGTGTGCGACCAGCGCACCCCGTGCCGGTCCATGACGACGACGTACTCGGCGCCGGTGGACCGCCTGATCCGCTCCGTGGCGGATTGCACGGGCCCCCCGGGCACAGGTGCCGTGGTGAGCAGGGACTCGGCGATCTGCGGCTGGGCCGCCGTGCTCTGCGCGATGGCGAGCGCACGGCGCATCGCCTCGTCGTCGAGCTGCGTGCTGAGGGGTGCCAGGAAGAGGCCGGTGGCGAGTACGGTGACGCCGGTGGCGATGGCGAGCTGCATCAGCAGCACCTGGGAGAAGACCCGCTGCGGCCAGCCGAGCCGTCGCGGTCTCCGGGGGGTGGGCTGTGGGGCGCTCATCGTATGAAGGTAAAACGCCGCCCTGCGCTTCCTGAAATCTCTCTTCTTTCCAACTCCACGCAATCCGCTTGCGTTTTTTTCGCTAATCTTGCGTGTATGACGCGACGACTTGCTCAGGTGGCACAGAAGGTGGGAGTCAGCGAGGCCACGGTCAGCCGGGTGCTCAACGGCAAGCCCGGAGTCTCCGACGCCACCCGGAAGGCCGTCCTCTCCGCGCTCGACGTCCTCGGTTACGAGCGTCCGACCCAGCTGCGAGGCGAGCGGGCCCGACTGGTCGGACTGGTCCTGCCGGAGCTGCAGAACCCGATCTTCCCGGCCTTCGCCGAGGTCGTCGGCGGTGCGCTCGCCCAGCAGGGGCTGACCCCCGTCCTGTGCACCCAGACCAAGGGGGGCGTCTCCGAGGCCGACTACGTGGAGCTGCTTCTGCAGCAGCAGGTGTCGGGTGTGGTCTTCGCGGGCGGGCTCTACCACCAGGCGGACGCCCCGCACGATCACTACAGGGTGCTGGCCGACCGCAGGATCCCGGTCGTGCTGATCAACGCGGCCATCGAGCACCTCGGCTTCCCCGGGGTGTCCTGCGACGACTCGGTCGCCGTCGAGCAGGCGTGGCGTCACCTGGTCTCGCTCGGCCACGAGCGCATCGGCCTGGTGCTCGGTCCCTCCGACCACGTGCCCTCGCAGCGCAAGCTCGCGGCCGCCCGCGCGCTCGCCCGGGCGGCCGGCACCACCGTGCCGGACGAGTGGGTGGCGAGGGCCATGTTCTCGCTGGAGGGCGGGCAGGCCGCGGCCATGCGCCTGCTGGACCAGGGGGTCACCGGCATCATCTGTGCCAGCGACCCGCTCGCGCTCGGCGCCGTGCGCGCGGCCCGCCGCCGCGGCCTCTCCGTGCCCGCCGATGTCTCGGTGGTCGGGTACGACGACTCGGCCTTCATGAACTGCACCGAGCCGCCGCTGACCACGGTCCGGCAGCCGATCGAAGCGATGGGGCGCGCCGCCGTCGAGCTGCTCTCCGTGCAGATCGGGGGCCGGGCCGTGCCCTCCGACGAGCTGCTCTTCGAACCGGAACTGGTGGTGCGGGGGTCCACCGCACAGCCCCCACGAATCACTTCCGGTTGATCGTCGATATTTTGCGACTCATGAGCTATCTATTGCGGTCGATCCCCTATGCCGTGGCCGATCCCGGACCGGGCAGGGGCTGAGGGGGGCGAGGGCCGCTGTACTGACCGCTGGGGCGCATCCGCAGCGGGCGTTCCCCGTACTCCTCCAGCGCATGCGCGATCCAGCCCGCTGTTCGGGACACCGCGAACACCGTCTCACCCGCCTCGACGGACATGCCGGACGAGACCGAGAGCACGGCGAGCGCCAGGTCGACGTTGGCGTGCAGCGGGGTGTGGCGCGCGGTCGTGGTGACCACGTCGCGCGCCGCGGCCAGCGCGGGTGCCGCCTGCGGGACCTGTGCGAGCAGGGCGAACAGCGTTCGCGCCCGCGGATCCTCGGCGGTGTAGAGCCGGTGCCCGAGTCCCGGCACCCTGCGGCCGGTGCGGAGATGGTCGGCGACCACCGGGGCCGCGCTGCCCCGCTCCAGGACCTCGACGAGCATCCTGTGCGCCAGCCCGCTCGCGGCTCCGTGCAGGGGGCCCTCCAGGACGCCGAGGCCCGCGGAGACCACCGCGTACGGATGGGCATGCGCGGATGCGGCGACGCGGGCGGCCAGTGTCGAGGCGGCCAGATCATGGTCGATCAGCAGGCCGAGAGCCGCGTCCAGTACGGTGAGCGACGCCGCGTCGGCCGGGTGGGCGGTGAGTTTCGGCCATAGCCGGCGTGCCAGCCCGGGTGTCTGCGAAGCAGCCTCATGGCGGGTCGTCGTCGGTGCGCCGGCCGATGTCGGCAGCGCGTCGACCAGGGTGGGAATCAGGCTTCGCGCGCTGCCGAGCACCGCCTGGGGGGAGAGGTCGAAGCGCAGCGGATCCGCGGTGGCCGCGGCCACGACCGCGACCCGCAGCCGGTCCGTGGACCCGCTGTGTGCGGGCAGCGCACCCACCGCGCGGCGCGCCGCGGCCAGGGCCTCGGCAGGCGCGGTGAAGCGCGTGCCTGGCCGGAGCTCACCGGTCCACAGCCATTCGGCGATCGCCTCGTAGGCGTAGTGCGTGGCCAGTTCGGTCGCGTCGACACCGCGGAAGTAGTACCGGTCGCCCTCGATCAGCGTGATCCCGGTGCGGAACACCAGGTCTCCGTTGACGGGGGAGGGTTCCCTGCGTCCGGTGCGCCGGAGCAGCGCATCGACCTCCGCGGCGTCGAACGTACTGCCGCGGCCGCCGGGCGCGCGCCTGCTGCTCAACTGGCCCCGGCTGACGTACGCGTACACCGTCTCGGGCTTCACCCCCAGGCGCTCGGCCGTCTCGCGCGTGGTGAGCCGATCCGTGGTCGCCCCGGCCGAACCGTCGCCGGGGGCTGCTTGATCCTTCATGCTGCTCACCGTATCCATATTGATTCAATCAACATTGACACGGTTAGAGTCAATCATAGACAGTCGAATCAATATCGATCTGGCTTCAGCAGCGAAGTTCGCGGAGGAAGAGATGCCGACCATGACCGACGGAACCCCGCTCGATGTACCTCGCGGCCTCGCGGGTGTCGTCGTCACGGACACCGCTCTCGGTGACGTCCGGGGGCGCGAGGGCTTTTACCACTACTGGCAGTACTCGGCGATCGAACTCGCACGGACCCGCAGCTTCGAGGACGTCTGGTACCTGATGTTCCACGGCGAGCTGCCCGGTCCGGCCGTCCGTGCCGACTTCGCCGCGCGCACCGCGGCCCTGCGTCGGCTGCCTGCGGACGTACGGGACGCCCTGCCGGCCATAGCCCGCGCGGGGGCCGCCTCAGGACCGCTTGCCGGGCTGCGCACCGCCCTGTCGCTGCTCGGCGCCTCGGCCGGATTCCACCCGGTGTACGACATCGACGGCGAGGGACGCCGCAATGACGCCCTGGCCGCCTGCGCCGCCGTACCCACGGTGCTGACCGCACTGCACCGGCTCGGGCAGGGCCTCGAACCGGTCGAACCGCGCGACGATCTGCCGTACGCCGCCAACTACCTCTACATGCTCACCGGGTCCGTGCCGGACCGCGCCCGCGTCAGGGCCGTCGAGCAGTACCTGATCTCCACCGTCGACCACGGCTTCAACGCCTCGACCTTCACCGGCCGGGTCGTCGCCTCGACCGGTGCGGACATCGCCGCCTGCCTGGTGGCGGCCGTCGGCGCACTCTCCGGACCGCTGCACGGTGGAGCGCCCAGCCGGGCGCTCGACACCCTGGACGCGATCGGTACTCCCGACCGCATCGACGGCTGGATCCGCGAGCGTGTGCTGGCGGGCGAGCGGATCATGGGCTTCGGCCATCCCGTCTACCGCACCGAGGACCCGCGCTCAGGCATGCTGCGCGGGATCGCCCAGGGTTTCGGCGGACCGTTGGTCGACTTCGCCGTCGAGGTGGAACGGCAGGTCGAAGAGATCCTTGCTGAGCTCAAGCCGGGCCGAGAGCTCCACACCAACGTGGAGTTCTACGCCGGGGTCGTCATGGAGCTGTGCGGGTTGCCACGTGAGATGTTCACGCCGACCTTCTGTGCGGCGCGTGTGGTCGGCTGGAGCGCCAATATCCTGGAGCAGGCGGAGGACTCGAAGATCATCCGCCCGGCGGCCCGCTACATCGGTCCGCCCCCGCCGCAGCCGGTACCGGCGCCCTGAGGTCCCTCCGAGGAAGGCCACCGTTGAGCCCGTCGTCTTTGCACCGCAAGCAGCAGATTCCTGTCATCGTCCTGGCGGGGTTCCTGGGTTCCGGCAAGACGACCCTGCTCAACCACTTGCTCCGGCACCGTGCGGGGAACCGGATCGGCGTGATCGTCAACGACTTCGGTTCGATCGAGATCGATGCCATGACCGTCTCGGGGCAGGTCGGCTCGACTGTTTCGCTGGGCAATGGATGTCTGTGCTGCGCCGTCGACGCGAGCGAACTCGACACCTTCCTGGAGACGCTGACCCGCCCCGCCGTCGGCCTCGACGTGATCGTCATCGAGGCGAGCGGACTCGCGGAACCCCAGGAGCTCGTGCGCATGCTGCTGGCCAGCGACAACCCGCAGATCGTGTACGGGGGACTGGTCGAACTCGTCGACGCCGCCGAGTTCGACGCCGTCCGGGAGCGCCATCCGGAGATCGACCGGCACCTCGGCGTCGCCGATCTCGTCGTGCTGAACAAGACGGACCGGGTCACGGACGAGGAGCAGGACCGGACCCGGGATGCCGTTGCGGCGACCGGCAGCAGGGCGGCCGTTGTCCCCACCGCGTACGGACGCATCGACCCGGAGCTGCTCTTCGACCCGGCGCTGCGGCCGGACGGCGAGGAGCGGATGCGTCAGCTCTCCTTCGAGGACCTCCTGCTGGACGAGGAGGGCGTCGGGACGCACGCGGGGCATCTGCACGCCACGTACGAGAGTGTCTCGTTCAGCGCCGATGTACCCATGAACCCCCGCCGAACGATGGAATTTCTCGACTCGCGGCCGGAGGGCCTCTACCGGATCAAGGGGTACGTCGACTTCGGCGCGGGAGACCGCGGCAACAAGTACGAGGTGCATGCGGTCGGCCGATTCCTGAGGTTCACCCCGCAGCCCTGGAGGCGCGACGAACCGCGCCTCACCCAGCTGGTGCTGATCGGTTCCGGCATCGCCCCGGACGCCCTGCACAAGGAACTGGCCGACTGCCGCGAGAGCGCCGAACCGCCGGTGGAAGCCGGGCCGGCGCCGGACATGGCGCAGGACGCCGCACATGAGCAGAGCATGTGGGGCGTCCTGCGCTACGTACAACAGCCGGCCGACTGAAACCGATCGACGGAATCCCGTCGGCTACACCGGTCCGGCGATCACCGCGACCGGCTTGGCCAGCGGCGTCCCCGAACCGTCGCGCCGCGGATCCGGTTCCGGCAGTTCGGACGGGGTGCCGTTCTTCTGCGCCGCCCGTGCCGGGACCGCACCCGCCCAGGCGAACACCAGGACGTCCTCCCCCTTGAGGAAGCGCTGACAGCGCACGCCGCCGGTGGCCCGGCCCTTGCGCGGGTACTGGTCGAACGGCGTGAGCTTCGCCGTCACCACCGAGTCGTCCAGCGTGCCGTGCGAGCTCGCCACCGTGAACACCATCGCGTCCGCCGCCGGGTCCACCGCGCCGAACGAGAGCACCTCGGCGCCCTCCGCCAGCTTCACACCTGCCATGCCGCCCGCCGGCCGGCCCTGCGGCCGTACCTGGGCCGCCGGGTAGCGCAGCAGCTGTGCGTCGGACGTGATGAAGACGAGGTCCTCCTCGCCCGTACGCAGTTCGGCGGCGCCGACGATCCGGTCACCGTCCTTGAGGGTGATGACCTCCAGCTCGTCCTTGTTGGCCGGATAGTCCGGCACCACCCGCTTGACGACGCCCTGCAGGGTGCCGATCGCCAGGCCGGGGGAGGACTCGTCGAGCGTGGTGAGGCAGATGACCTCCTCACCGGTCTCCAGCGTGAGGAACTCCGAGACCTGTGCCCCGCCCGAAAGATTCGGCGCGGCATGGGTGTCCGGCAGCTGGGGCAGGTCGATCACCGCGAGCCGCAGCAGCCGCCCTGTCGACGTCACCACGCCGACATCGCCACGCGCCGTTGCCGGCACGGCCGACACGATCACGTCGTGCTTGGTGCGCTTGGCGTCCTCGGCGACGACGATCGGGTCGCCGGTGGCCGTACGGGCCAGCAGACCGGTCGAGGACAGCAGCACCCGGCACGGGTCGTCCGCGACCTCCAGCGGCACCGAGGCGACCTGCGCACCGGCCGACTCCAGCAGCACCGTACGCCGGTCGGTACCGAACTTCTTCGCGACCGCGGCCAGTTCGGTGGAGACCAGCTTGCGGAGCTCGGCGTCCGATTCGAGGATCGTCGTCAGCTGGTCGATCTCGACGTTGAGCCGGTCCCGCTCGCTCTCCAGCTCGATCCGGTCGAACCGGGTCAGCCGGCGCAGCGGGGTGTCCAGGATGTACTGCGTCTGGATCTCGCTCAGCGAGAAGTGCTCGATGAGCCGCTCCTTGGCCTGCGCGGAATTGTCGCTGGACCGGATGAGCCGGATGACCTCGTCGATGTCGATCAGCGCGACGAGCAGGCCCTCGACCAGGTGCAGCCGGTCCCGGCGCTTGGTCCGGCGGAACTCGCTGCGGCGACGCACCACGTCGAAGCGGTGGTCGAGGTAGACCTCGAGGAGCTCCTTGAGGCCCAGCGTGAGCGGCTGTCCGTCGACCAGCGCCACGTTGTTGATGCCGAAGGACTCCTCCATCGGCGTCAGCTTGTAGAGCTGTTCCAGCACGGCCTCGGGCACGAAGCCGTTCTTGACCTCGATGACCAGGCGCAGGCCGTGCTCGCGGTCGGTGAGGTCCTTGACATCGGCGATGCCCTGGAGCTTCTTCACCGAGACCAGGTCCTTGATCTTGGAGATCACCTTCTCCGGGCCGACGGAGAAGGGCAGTTCGGTGACGACCAGGCCCTTGCGGCGGGCCGTCACGTTCTCCACGGCGACCGTGGCACGGATCTTGAAGGTGCCACGCCCGGCCGCGTACGCGTCCTTGATCCCGCCGAGGCCCACGATCCGGCCACCGGTCGGCAGGTCGGGTCCGGGGACGAACCGCATCAGGGTCTCCAGGTCCGCGCCCGGATGCCTGATCAGATGGCGGGCGGCGGCGATGACCTCGCCCAGGTTGTGCGGCGGCATATTGGTCGCCATGCCGACCGCGATCCCGGACGAGCCGTTGACCAGGAGGTTCGGATACGCGGCCGGGAGGGCGACCGGCTCCTGCTCCTGGCCGTCGTAATTCGACTGGAAATCGACGGTGTCCTCGTCGATCGACTCCGTCATCAGCGACGTGGCGTCGGCCATCCGGCACTCGGTGTACCGCATGGCGGCGGGCGGGTCGTCGTTGCCGAGCGAGCCGAAGTTGCCGTGCCCGTCGACGAGGGGGAGCCGCATCGAGAACGGCTGCGCCATCCGGACCAGCGCGTCGTAGATCGACGCGTCGCCGTGCGGGTGCAGCTTGCCCATGACCTCGCCGACGACGCGGGCACACTTCACATAGCCGCGGTCGGGGCGCAGCCCCATCTCGTTCATCTGGTACACGATGCGGCGGTGCACCGGCTTCATGCCGTCGCGGGCGTCCGGCAGGGCCCGTGAGTAGATCACCGAGTACGCGTACTCGAGGAAGGAGCCCTGCATTTCGTCGACGACGTCGATGTCGAGGATCTTCTCCTCGAAGTCGTCCGGCGGCGGGGTCTTCGTACTGCGGCGGGCCATCGCTGCTGCGACTCCTTCACAGATTCGTTCGGGCAACCTCTGGTTCTGACGCGGACCATTGTGGACCGCCGCACTGACAACGCCGACCTCGACCCGTCCCTAAGGACAGTCCCGTAATCCCTGGCGGAACAGCGTGCGACGTCGGATGCGGTGCATCGCAAGGCGGAGGACCGTCCTCATACCGGGCGCATTCGGGCGTTCCGACGCGGCAGCGAGGTGCCGTAGCTGTCGTCGTGCGCCCGCCAGGGATTGCGGGACAGCCCTCAGGCCCTGTCCGACCGGTCTTCGTGGGCCCGCGACGTCCGGCACGGCACCTCGCCGCGTTGGCTTCGGTCGTCCACGTACGTCCAGTACGAGCACGATCCTCCACCTTGCGATGCACCGCACCATACGCCGCGGACCGATCCACGAGACCGGCCGGACAGGACCTGGCGCTCTTTCACGCGAACTTCCACGGCACGGGAACTTCGCCAGGTGTCGGTGCGCTTGCTTACAGTGGCAGGTCTCGCAGGAAATCCAGTATCGCGATCGAAGGGACGTACATGCCCATGGGTCACACGGCCACAGCCCAGGCCGGCTCCGGCGGCTTGACAGCGACCGAGCACCGCCTGGCCAACGGCCTGCGCGTGGTGCTCTCCGAGGACCATCTGACCCCGGTCGCCGCGGTGTGCCTCTGGTACGACGTCGGGTCGCGCCACGAGGTCAAGGGGCGCACGGGACTGGCTCACCTTTTCGAGCACCTGATGTTCCAGGGCTCCGGACAGGTCAAGGGGAACGGACACTTCGAGCTGGTGCAGGGAGCCGGCGGCTCCCTCAACGGGACGACCAGCTTCGAACGCACCAACTACTTCGAGACGATGCCCACGCATCAGCTTGAACTGGCCCTGTGGCTCGAAGCCGACCGGATGGGCTCGCTGCTCGCCGCGCTCGACGACGAGTCCATGGAGAACCAGCGGGACGTCGTCAAGAACGAGCGCCGTCAGCGGTACGACAACGTTCCGTACGGCACGGCGTTCGAGAGGCTGACCGCCCTCGCCTATCCCGAGGGCCACCCGTACCACCACACCCCGATCGGCTCGATGGCCGACCTGGACGCGGCGACGCTCGACGACGCGCGGACCTTCTTCCGTACGTACTACGCACCCAACAACGCGGTGCTGTCGGTCGTCGGCGACATCGACCCCGAGCAGACGCTCGCCTGGATCGAGAAGTACTTCGGCTCCATCCCGTCCCACGACGGCAAGCAGCCGCCGCGCGACGGCACGCTCCCCGAGATCATCGGCGAGCAGTTGCGCGAAGAGGTCCACGAGGAGGTCCCGGCCCGGGCCCTGATGGCCGCCTACCGGCTGCCGCACGACGGCACCAGGGAGTGCGACGCCGCGGATCTCGCGCTGACCGTGCTCGGCGGCGGCGAGTCCTCCCGGCTGCACAACCGCCTGGTCCGCCGCGACCGCACGGCCGTTGCGGCAGGTTTCGGGCTGCTGCGGCTGGCCGGCGCGCCCTCGCTCGGCTGGCTGGACGTGAAGGCGTCCGGCGGTGTCGAGGTGGCGCAGATCGAGGCCGCGGTCGACGAGGAGCTGGCCCGGTTCGCCGCCGAGGGCCCCACGCCCGAGGAAATGGAGCGTGCTCAGGCACAGTTGGAGCGCGAGTGGCTGGACCGGCTCGGTACGGTCGCGGGCCGCGCCGATGAACTCTGCCGGTTCGCCGTGCTGTTCGGCGACCCGCAGCTCGCCCTGACCGCCGTCCGGCGGGTCCTCGACGTCACCGCGGAGGAGGTCCAGGCGGCGGCCAGGGCCCAGCTGCGTCCCGACAACCGGGCGGTGCTCGTCTACGAGCCGGTCGAGCCGGCCGAATCCGCCGACGCGGAAGCCGACGAGACGGACACCGACACCGACGCGCACGAAGGGGCGGACAAGTGACCGACGCTGCCGCGACTGGAGTTTCGATGGAGTACCACCCGCAGCCGGCCCCCGGCACGGCCAGGCCCTGGGCCTTCCCCGCCCCCGAGCGCGGCGCCCTGCCCAACGGCCTGACGGTGCTGCGCTGTCACCGTCCCGGCCAGCAGGTCGTCGCGGTCGAGATCTTCCTCGACGCCCCGCTGGACGCCGAGCCCGAGGGCCTCGACGGCGTGGCCACGATCATGGCGCGGGCCCTTTCCGAGGGCACGGACAAGCACTCCGCCGAGGAGTTCGCCGCCGAGCTGGAGCGTTGCGGCGCCACCCTCGACGCGCATGCCGACCATCCCGGCATGCGGGTCTCCCTGGAGGTCCCGGCTTCTCGGCTGGCCAAGGCGCTCGGGCTGATCGCCGAGGCGCTGCGGGCGCCCGCGTTCGCCGACAGCGAGGTCGAGCGACTGGTGAACAACCGGCTCGACGAGATTCCGCACGAGCAGGCCAACCCGGCCCGGCGTGCCGCCAAGCAGCTCTCCAAGGAGCTCTTCCCGGCCACGTCGCGGATGTCGCGCCCGCGCCAGGGCACCGAGGAGACGGTGGAGCGGATCGACTCCGCGGCCGTGCGCGCCTTCTACGAGGCCCATGTCCGGCCGTCCACCGCGACCGCCGTCGTCGTCGGTGACCTCACCGGTATCGACCTGGACGCCCTGCTCGCCGACACCATCGGCGACTGGACCGGGAACACTGTGGAGCCCCGTCCGGTCCCGCCGATCACCGCCGACGACACCGGCCGCGTGGTGATCGTCGACCGTCCGGGCGCCGTGCAGACACAGCTGCTGATCGGCCGCATCGGCGCCGACCGGCACGACAGTGTGTGGCCGGCCCAGGTACTCGGCACCTACTGCCTGGGCGGCACGCTCACCTCCCGGCTGGACCGGGTGCTGCGCGAGGAGAAGGGGTACACCTACGGCGTCCGGGCCTTCGGGCAGGTCCTGCGCTCGACGGCCCCGGACTCCGCCTCCGGTGCGACCGGCGCGGCGATGCTGGCGATCAGCGGCTCGGTGGACACGGAGTCCACCGGACCGGCGCTCGACGACCTGTGGAAGGTCCTGCGGACGCTGGCGGCCGAGGGGCTGACCGACGCCGAGCGCGAGACCGCTGTGCAGAACCTCGTGGGTGTCGCCCCGCTGAAGTTCGAGACGGCTGCCTCCGTCGCAGGCACGCTCGCCGACCAGGTCGAGCAGCACCTCCCGGACGACTACCAGGCACAGTTGTACGCCCGCCTGGCCGAGACCGGCACCGTCGAGGCGACCGCGGCCGTGGTCAACGCCTTCCCCGTGGACCGGCTGGTCACGATTCTCGTCGGCGACGCCGCACAGATCGAGGAGCCGGTCAGGGCGTTGGGCATCGGAGAGGTGTCGGTCGTCACCGGCTGATGTGACAAAGTCCCGCAAAGAGGGACAAGAGGAGACCCTGGTGAGTCGCTTCTCGCCAGGGTCTCCCCTTTTGTCTGATTTGAGATGAAAGCTTCTCGCTTGCCCTGTGGGATGCACTACAAAACGCCCTGTCCGTTTGGTGAATGAAAGTGCTCCCGCCTAGCGTCGGCTCCACTGTCCGCCACTCGTATGCCGCATCCGTGGCGCCGGGCAGTGATCGCCGAGTCCCCTTCAGGCGCGAGCCCGGGGAGCCGGGGACCCACGCAGTCCCTGGGGTGAATCGGATGCCGCGACCTCCTGTGAGGCCGGGGATCCGTAGGAGACCTTCCTGCTCCGAACCCGTCAGCTAACCCGGTAGGCGAGAAGGAAGGAAAGGACCAGCTACTTCATGGCGTTCACCCGCCCCACCGGGAAGCACCGTGCCCCGAGCCGCCTGAAGCGCAGGAGCGCGCGCATCGCCGGAGTCGCGACGCTGGCGACCACCGGCGTCATCGGTGGACTGGCCTCTCCGGCCCTCGCCACGGATGCCGAGGCCCCCGACGTCAGTGAGACGGGCCTGACCCAGATCATCGCCATCGAGGGTGCCCTCGCCGACCAGGTGGCCACCCAGGCCGACGTGCAGAAGCGCCAGGCCGACGCAGCCGCGAAGGCGAAGGCCGCCGCGGCAGCCAAGGCGAAGGCCGAGGCGGCGGCGAAGGCCAAGGCCGAGGCCGAGGCCCGCGCCAAGGCGGCCCGCGACGCGAAGGCCCGCGCCGCCCGTTCCGCGGAGCGCACCCGCCTGGGCTCCTTCCAGCTCCCGGTCGCCGGTTCGTACGTCACCACCGGCTACAAGTCGAGCGGTGCCCTCTGGTCTTCCGGCAGGCACTCGGGCATCGACTTCCACGCGGCCTCCGGCAGCTCCGTCGTCGCCGTCGGTGCCGGCACGGTCGTCGAGGCGGGCTGGGGCGGCGCCTACGGCAACAACATCGTGCTGCGGATGACTGACGGCACGTACACCCAGTACGGTCACCTCTCCTCGATCGGCGTCTCCGTCGGCCAGAGCGTCGGCGCGGGCCAGCAGATCGGACTCTCCGGCTCGACCGGCAACTCCACCGGACCGCACCTCCACTTCGAGGCCCGCACCACGCCTTCGTACGGCTCCGACATGGACCCCGTGGCGTATCTGCGCGCCCATGGCGTGAACGTCTGACCGACGTTCCCTCCGCAACACCCCGAAGGCCCCGGTTTCCCGCCGGGGCCTTCGTCGCGTCCGCCCCTGCCGAAGCGCCCCGCGGAACCGGCCCCGGGCCAAAAGATATTCATGGTTTTCGGCCCGGCATCGGAAATTCAGTCGCATTGCAATAGAGTCACAGAACAGGCGTCGATCGGCCGCGTTTCGCGGGGATTAAGGCGGAGGTTCGGACATGCGCATTCCGGCGCAATCGGTATGCACGGCAATCCGTGACGACATCGTCTCCGGTGTCTTCGAACGCGGCAGCAGACTCACCGAGGAGCTGCTCGCGCGTCGTTACGGGGTCTCCCGTGTCCCGGTGCGGGAAGCGCTGCGCACCCTGGAGTCCGAGGGCTTCGTGGTCACTCGCCGACATGCGGGTGCCTGCGTTGCCGAGCCCACCGAGCAGGAGGCCGCCGACCTTCTGGAGGTGCGGATGCTGCTGGAGCCGCTGGGCGCGGCCCGTGCCGCGCAACGCCGCACCGAGGCGCACCTCAAGGTGCTCCGCGGTCTGGTCAGGCTGGGGCAGGAGAGGGTGCGGCGGGGCGAGGGGGAGGATCTGCGCTCGCTGGGCGGCTGGTTCCACGAGACGCTCGCCCAGGCGTCCGGCAGCCCCGGGCTCATCGCGCTGCTCACCCAGCTACGGCACAAGATCGCCTGGATGTACGCGGTCGAGCAGTCGGCCCGCCCCGCCGATTCCTGGGCGGAGCACGGAGCCATCGTGGACGCCGTGGCGCGCGGGGACGCGGAACGGGCCAGGGCGCTGGCCGCCCAGCACGCCGAGCGGGCCACCGCCGCGCACCGGCTGCGCCGCGCGGGCGGTGCTCCGGGCCGCGATGCCCGCGCCCTCCGCTCCGGCGGCCGGGTGAGGACTTCGCAACATGCCGTAAACACCGCGGGCGGCCGGCATTAACACATGCGCCGTATACAAAGAGAAGTAAATGGGTGGGGCTTTCTTTGGGCTGTCCGAATTCGCTCCGAATGTATTATCGGTATCCGAAAACGAAGGAGCCGCGGCCCCGGTTGGGGGTGCCGCGGCTCCGCCACAGAAATAGACCGACAGGAATCGGCCGGAAAGGCTTCCCCTGATCGGAACCCTGGAATCAGACGGTCTCCGGGAGCTCCTCGAGCCCCTCGGTGACCAGCTTCGCCAGACGGTCGAGCGCGGCTTCCGCGTTGTCCGCCTCGGAGGCGAGCACGATCTCCTCGCCGCCGTGCGCGCCGAGACCGAGCACCGCGAGCATGGAGGCGGCGTTCACCGGGGTGCCGTCGGACTTGGCGATCGTCACGGGGATGCCGGAAGCCGTGGCGGCACGGACGAAGATGGAAGCGGGGCGGGCGTGCAGGCCCTCGGCCCAACCGACGTTGACGCGGCGCTCAGCCATGGTTCTGCCCTTCACGAATCAATGGTTGTCTAGACCAGTCTCTCACGCAGTGCGCTGTGCTCCCGCCGACCCGCAACCCGGCCCCAGCCCGTGCCGCACGGCCGATCGGAGCTCTCAGACTGCCCCGGCTCCAGGCCCCACGCGACCGCTGACCGCGCCGTAGGCTTTGCCCATGCAGCCCACGCCGGAGCAGAGTCCGCACCACGTGTACCCCGACCACTGGGAAGCGGATGTGGTGCTCCGCGACGGCGGTACGGCCCGCATCAGGCCCATCACCACGGACGATGCCGAGCGCCTGGTCAGCTTCTACGAGCAGGTCTCGGACGAATCGAAGTACTACCGGTTCTTCGCTCCCTACCCCCGTCTGTCCGCCAAGGACGTCCACCGCTTCACCCATCACGACTACGTCGACCGGGTGGGGCTCGCCGCCACGGTCGGCGGCGAGTTCATCGCCACCGTCCGCTACGACCGGATCGACGCGGCCGGCCGGCCGGCCTCCGCCCCCGCCGACGAGGCCGAGGTCGCCTTTCTCGTCCAGGACGCGCACCAGGGCCGCGGCGTGGCATCGGCGCTCCTCGAACACATCGCCGCGGTGGCGCGGGAGCGCGGCATCCGGCGCTTCGCGGCCGAGGTGCTGCCCGCCAACAACAAGATGATCAAGGTGTTCCGCGACGCCGGGTACACCCAGCAGCGCAGCTTCGAGGAGGGCGCCGTCCATCTCACCCTCGACCTCGAACCGACCGCCGAGTCCCTCGCCGTCCAGCGCGCCCGCGAGCAGCGGGCGGAGGCACGGTCGGTGCAGCGGCTGATCACACCCGGGTCCGTCGCCGTCATCGGCACCGGCCGTACCCCCGGCGGGGTCGGCCGCACGGTTCTGCGCAACCTCCTCGGTGCGGGCTTCACCGGCCGTACGTACGCCGTGAACAGCTCGTTCGACGCCGATCAGGGAACGATCGACGGCGTCCCCGCACACCGCTCCATCGGCGAGATCGGCGAACCGGTGGACCTCGCGGTCGTCGCCGTGCCCGCGGACCGGGTCCCGGAGGCCGTCGCCGACTGCGGCGAACACGGCGTCCAGGGCCTCGTCGTCCTCTCCGCCGGATATGCCGAATGGGGTGCCGAAGGCAGGGAGAGGCAGCGCGAACTGGTCCGCCAGGCCCGCTCGTACGGCATGCGCATCATCGGCCCCAATGCTTTCGGGATCATCAACAACGCGGACGGCGTACGGCTGAACGCCTCCCTCGCCCCCGAGCCGCCCGCCCCGGGGCGCATCGGTCTGTTCACGCAGTCGGGCGCGATCGGCATCGCCCTGCTCTCCGGGCTCTACCGGCGCGGCGCGGGCCTGTCGACGTTCATCTCCGCGGGCAACCGCGCCGACATCTCGGGCAACGACTTCCTTCAGTACTGGTACGAGGACCCGAACACCGACGTCGCCCTGCTCTACCTCGAATCCATCGGCAACCCGCGGAAGTTCACCCGACTCGCGCGGCGCACCGCAGCGGTGAAGCCGGTCGTCGTGGTGAAGGGGGCCCGGCACAGCGGCAGCACCCCGCCCGGTCACGCGGTGCCGATCAGCCGGATCCCGGACGCGACGGTCTCCGCGCTCATGCGGCAGGCGGGCGTGATCCGCGTCGACACGGTGACGGAGATGGTCGACGCGGGTCTGCTCCTCGCCGACCAGCCGCTCCCGGCGGGTCCCCGGGTCGCGATCCTCGGCAACTCCGAGTCCCTGGGCCTCCTCACGTACGACGCCTGCCTGGCCGAGGGGCTGCGCCCGCGCCCGCCCCGCGACCTCACCACCGCGGCCACCCCGCAGGACTTCCGGGATGCGCTGGCGGAGGCACTCGCCGACCGGGGCTGCGACGCGGTGATCGTGACGGCGATCCCGTGGGTCGGGGAGAACGGCCAGGCGGAAAAGGGGGACGGCGAGATACTGGCCACCGCGCTACGCACGGCCGCGGCCACGGGGCCGGCCAAGCCGGTGGCCGTGGTCCACGTGGAGATCGGCGGCCTGGCGGAGGCGCTCGCGGCCGCCAGCAGCACGGTCGCGGTGCCGCGGGTGACCGCGACGGCTGCCCCGGGTGCGTCCGCCGCGGCGGACGGCAACGGCACCCCGAGCGTCACGAGCACCACAGGCGCTTCGGCCACGCCGGGCATCACCGGCACCCCGGCCACCTCGGCTCCGCCGAATCCCCCGGCTCAGCCCCACGCCCCCGGCCCCGGTGTCCCCACGCCGTCCGCTCCCTCCGGCGGCCGCATCCCCGCCTACCCCGCCGCCGAGCGTGCCGTCCGTGCCCTCGCCGAGGCGGTGAAGTATGCGCAGTGGCGGCGGCAGGCCGCTGTGCCCGGCAAGGTGCCCGAGTTCCTCGACGACACCATCGACGAGGCCGGCGCCGCCGACCGCATCGACGCACTCCTCGGGCCCGACCCCGATCCCCGGGGCCGTCAGCTCAGCCACGAGGAGGCGCGCGAACTCCTGGGCCGCTACGGCATCTCCGTACGGCCGACGCTCCCCGCCCCCGACCCGGACGCCGCCGTCGCCGCGGCTGCTCGGCTCGGCTATCCGGTGGCGCTCAAGACCACCGCACCTCATCTGCGCCACCGCGCCGACCTCGGTGGCGTCCGGCTCGACCTCGCCAACGAGACCGCGCTGCGCCGGGCCTACGGCGAGCTGACCGACCTGCTCGGCAAGCCCGCCGAGCTGCAGCCGGTCGTCCAGTCCATGGCACCGCGCGGCGTGGACACCGTCGTACGGGCCACGATCGACCCGGCGGCGGGCGCCGTCCTCTCCTTCGGTCTCGCGGGAGCGCCCTCCGAACTCCTCGGGGACACCGCCCACCGCCTCGTGCCGGCCACCGACCGCGACGCCGCCGAACTGATCCGGTCCATCCGGGCGGCCCCGGTCCTCTTCGGCTGGCGGGGTGCGGCGCCCGTCGACACCGCGGCGCTCGAGGAACTGCTGCTGAGGGTGTCCCGGCTGGTCGACGACCACCCCGAGGTGGTCTCCGTCGCACTGGAACCGGTCGTGGTCGCCACGCAGGGACTGACCGTCCTCGGCGCTGCCGTCCGGCTGTCGCCGCCACCGGCCCGTACCGACCTGGGCCCCCGTCGCCTGCCCAACTACTGAATCCACGGACGATCCGCCGCAGGCCCCGTCCACAGCGTCCCCGGCAGTCATCCACCCCCCGTAGGATGGTCCGTATGGCGAAGACCGGTACGACGACCCAGGGGCTGCGCGCGGCGATCGAGCGCAGCGGCTACTACCCGGCCCTTGTGGCCGAGGCGGTGGAGGCCGCCGTCGGCGGTGAGCCGGTCGCCTCGTACCTGGTGCACCAGGAGACGACCTTCGACTCCAACGAGGTGCGCAGGCACGTCACGGTCCTGGTCCTGACGGACAACCGTTTCATCGTCAGCCACACCGACGAGCAGAACGCGGACACCAGTTCCCCGTCGCCGTACGCCACCACCTCCACCGAGTCCGTCAAGCTGGACCGGATCTCGTCGGTGGTGGTCAGCCGCGTCGTGGCCGACCCGGAGAAGTACGTCCCGGGCACACTGCCCCGCGAGGTCGTCCTGACCATCGGCTGGGGCGCGGTCTCCCGCATCGACCTGGAGCCCGCCGCCTGCGGCGACCCCAACTGCGAGGCGGACCACGGCTACACCGGCAGCTCCACCGCCGACGACCTGAGCCTGCGTGTCAGCGAGGCCGGTGACGGCCCGGACACGGTGCGGCAGACCCTTGCCTTCGCCCAGTCCCTCTCCGAGGCGACGGCCGCGACCGCGGCCAACGGCCGCTGATGGCCCAGCCGGCCTGGCAGGACCCCGTTCTGCTCCCGCTCGACACCGCCCCCGTCCCCGCGTACGGCAGCGGTTCGCTCGCCGATCTGCTGCCGACGCTCGTCGCCGGACAGGGTGTGCCCGGCTTCACGGCGGCGATCCCGGAGCTCACCCCCGCGGACCGGAACTGCGTCTTCCTGATCGACGGTCTCGGCTGGGAGCAGATCAAGGCCCATCCGGACGAGGCGCCGTATCTGTACTCCCTGCTCCCCACCTCTCGAGGGGGCACGGGCCGTCCCCTCACGGCGGGCTTCCCGGCCACCACCGCGACCTCGCTCGCCTCGGTCGGTACGGGGCTGCCGCCCGGCGCACACGGTCTTCCCGGCTACACCGCCCGCAATCCGGAGACCGGCGAGCTGATGAACCAGCTCCGCTGGAAGCCCTGGACCTCGCCGGCGGTCTGGCAGCCGTACCCCACCGTCTTCCGGCTCGCCGACGAGGCCGGTGTGGCGACCGCGCAGGTCTCCGCCCCGACCTTCCAGCACACCCCGCTCACCGAGGTCGCGCTGAGCGGCGGCACGTTCCACGGCAGGCTCTCCGGCGAGGAGCGGATGGACCTGGCCGCGGACCGCCTCGCCGCCGGTGACCGGTCGCTCGTCTACACGTACTACAGCGAGGTCGACGGCAAGGGGCATCGGTTCGGCGTCGACTCCGACGCCTGGCGCGGCCAGCTGATGTACGTCGACGGTCTCGTGCAGCGCCTCGCCGAGCAGCTCCCGCCCCGCTCGGCGCTGTACATCACCGCCGACCACGGCATGATCGACATCCCGTTCGACGAACAGTCCCGGATCGACTTCGACGAGGACTGGGAGCTGCGCGCGGGCGTCGCCCTGCTCGGAGGCGAGGGCCGGGCCCGCCATGTGTACGCGGTTCCGGGCGCCGAGACCGATGTGCTGACTGTCTGGCAGGAAGTGCTCGGCGAGCAGTTCTGGGTGGCGAGCCGGGACGAGGCGATCGCGGCCGGCTGGTTCGGTCCGAAGGTCGACGAGAGGGTGTACGGCAGGATCGGCGACGTGGTGGCGGCCGCCCGCGACGACGTGGTGGTCACCGCGTCGGTCCAGGAGCCGCACGAATCGGCGATGGTGGGCATGCACGGCTCGATGACCCCCGTCGAGCAGCTCGTCCCGCTCCTCGAAGTACGCTCGTAACCCGTTTTTCTCCTCTTGCCCCCCTGAACCGAAAGGTGTTCACCCCGTCATGCCCGAGCTTGTGTTCTTCTCCGGAACGATGGACTGCGGAAAGAGCACGCTGGCGCTGCAGATCGGCCACAACCGGTCGGCGCGCGGGCTGCAGGGCGTCATCTTCACCCGGGACGACCGGGCGGGCGAGGGCAAGCTCTCCTCGCGGCTGGGGCTCGTCACGGAGGCCGTCGAGGCCGACGAGGGCATGGACGTGTACTCCCATCTCGTCGACCACGTCACCCGTGGCGGCCGGGCGGACTACGTGATCGTGGACGAGGCCCAGTTCCTCGCCCCCGTACAGATCGACCAGCTCGCCCGGATCGTCGACGACCTGGGCCTGGACGTCTTCGCGTTCGGTATCACCACCGACTTCCGGACGAAGCTGTTCCCCGGGTCCCAGCGCCTCATCGAACTGGCCGACCGGGTCGAGACCCTTCAGGTCGAGGCGCTGTGCTGGTGCGGTGCACGGGCGACGCACAACGCCCGCACGGTGGGCGGCGAGATGGTCGTCGAAGGTGCCCAGGTCGTGGTGGGGGACGTCAACCAGCAGGCGGACGAGGTCGGTTACGAGGTGCTGTGCAGGCGGCACCACCAGCGCAGGATGACCAGCGCGACGGCCCGTGCGGGAGCGCTGTCGCCGGACGTCCTTCCGGTGACGTCCGGCTGAGCGGCCGCCGGACCCGCGGAGCTCCCCTTCCAGGCCCTGTCTCCGCGCGCTTGAGGGACGGCCGGGCGGCGGGTGGCCAGTCTCTCTGCGCATCGAACCGGCGCTCGCCGGTGGGGACCGGTAGCGGGACCGCGCGAACGGCAGGGACTCGGGCGACCCGGCGGACGCGGTAGCCCGCGGCGCAGGGGATCACCGATCCTCCGACCGTACGATCGTGAAGGCGGCGCCCTCCGGGTCCGCGACCGTCGCCACGCGCCCGCTCGACCCGTCCCGCGGGGGCTGCAGTACGTGCCCGCCGAGGTCCACCACCCGCGCGGCTGCCTCGTCGGTGTCGACGACCTCGAAGTACGTCATCCAGTGCGGACCCCGGTCGCGCGGCAGGGCGCGGCCTACGCCGTGCAGCGAGGCCACCGGGCGGCCGTTCAGGTGCAGGGTCTGGTAGTCGAAGTCGGCCGAGACCACAGCCTCGACCTCGTAGCCGAAGACCGCCTGGTAGAACTTGGCGACCGTCGAGGTCTCGCGGGTCACCAGCTCGTTCCAGACCGGGGTGCCGGGGACCCGCGCCAGCGCCGTACCGAGGTGCGCGGCGGCCTGCCAGATCCCGAAGACCGCACCGCTGGGGTCGGAGGCGATGGCGAGCCGTCCGGCCTCCCCGGCGTCCAGCGGTCCCACGGCGACGGTGCCGCCGCAGGACCGGATCGTCTCCGCCGTGGCGTCGGCGTCGTCGGTGGCCAGATAGGTCGTCCAGGCGACCGGCAGGTGCCGTTCCGGCGGCAGTTGCCCGATGCCCGCGACCTCTTTCCCGTCGATCAGTGCCCGCACGTACGGGCCCAGCTGCTGCGGGCCGGGCCCGAACTCCCAGCCGAACAGCTCGGCGTAGAACTTCTGGGTCGTGGACAGGCCGTGCACCATCAGGCTCACCCAGCAAGGTGTTCCGGGTGTGCGCCGAACGGCAGCCTCGGTCATCGTCACTCTCTCCTCGGACCATCGTGGTGGCCGTACGGGGGGAACGGGGCCGACGCGCCGACCGGCGGTGCGGGATGTGTACGCCCCGTGCAGATGCTTGCACCACCCGGCGCGCGATGCGCCCCGGCCGCGCCGCATGTTCCCGGATCTCGACAGAGGGAGTCCGTTTTGATGCGGCACGTCCGTTTCAATGTTGGTACAGGTGAGCAGGCTGTTGCGCGAGGATGGCACCCATGAAGCCCATCATCTCCGCATTCGAATATGCGAGCGAGTCGGCGGGGCCACGTCCGCCGGTGCTCCTGGACGTGCGTTGGCAGCTCGGTGGACCGCACGGCCGTCCCGACTACGAGGCCGGGCACATCCCCGGCGCGGTCTTTGTCGATCTGGACGCGGAACTCGCCGGTCCGCCAGGCGGCGGCGGCCGCCATCCACTGCCCGATCCCGAGGAATTCGGCGCCGTGATGCGCCGCGCCGGGGTCTCCCGTCACACTCCGGTCGTGGTGTACGACGGCGGTCAGGGCTGGGCCGCGGCACGCGCCTGGTGGCTGCTGCGCTGGACGGGCCACCCGGACGTCCGTGTGCTGGACGGCGGTCTCGCGGCCTGGGACGGCGAGCTCTCCAGCGAGTCGCCCACCCCGGCCGAGGGCGACTTCAGGCCCGAACCGGGTGCGCTGCCGTTGCTGGACGCGGAAGGCGCGGCGGCCTTGGCCCGCTCCGGACTGCTGCTCGACGCGCGGGCCGCGGAGCGCTACCGCGGCGACGTGGAGCCGATCGACCGGGTCGGCGGCCACATCCCGGGAGCGGTCTCGGCCCCGACGTCCGAGAACACGAGTGGTGACGGGCGGTTCCTGCCCGCGGAGGCGCTGGCCGCCCGCTTCAAGGAGCTCGGCACGGACGGGGCGCCGGAAGTCGGCGTCTACTGCGGCTCCGGGGTCTCCGGCGCGCACGAGGTGCTGGCCCTGGCCGTCGCGGGAATCCCCGCCGCGCTGTACGCGGGCTCCTGGTCCGAGTGGTCCGCCGACGAGTCCCGGCCGGTGGCCACGGGCCCCGACCCGCAGTAGCGCAGCCATCCGGAACTGCCGCGATCGGTTCCGGGAACAGACCGCACGAGGGCCCGTACGCAGCGGCGTACGGGCCCTCGTCATGCCACGGTCACCCGGGTCAGTCCTGCTTCTTGCGGCGGGTGCCGAAGACGATCTCGTCCCAGCTCGGCACCGCGGCCCGGCGGCCCGGACGGACACCGTCCGCCTCCGCCTGGCGGTCCGTCGTCCCGGTCAACCGGTCGCGGTGACCGGCCACTGCGCGCGGCATCAGTACATCCGCATAAGCGGAACCGGCGCCCGCTGAGGCTGCCGCGGCCGGCGGCTCGTCGGCCTTCGGCTCCTGCGCGGTCGGCTCGGTCGGCGGCGGCTCGGGCCGCTCCGGCACCACCATGTCGCCACGGAAGCTCGGTACGGCCTCCAGCAGGCTGGTCAGTGAGTCGCGCTCACCGGCCGAGACTCCGACGATGTGCTCCTCCGGCTCGGGCGGAGGCGGCGGAGCGGGCCGTTCCATCTGACGGTCGAGCGCACGGTCCAGCGGCCGGTCGCGCGGCAGCCGGGCGATCCGGGGCACGAACGGGAAGCTCGGCTCGGGCGCGGCGACATCGTCGGTCTCGCCGATCAGGGAACGCGCCTCGTCGTCCACGGCCTGGACCAGCCGTCGCGGCGCGTCGTACGTCCAGCTCGCCGAGTGCGGCTCGCCCGCGACCCGGTACACCAGCAGGACTTCCCAGGTGCCGTCGTCACGACGCCAGGAGTCCCACTGGACGGTCTCCTTGTCGGCGCCGCGCAGCAGGAGACGCTCCTGCACCGCCTCGCCGAGCTGGGGGCCGGTGTTCTCGCCGGGACGGCGCACGGGAGTCTTCCGGGCCCGCTCGGCCATGAAGGCGCGCTCCGCGAGGACGGGGCCCTCGAAGCGACGGACACGGTCGACCGGAATCCCGGCGAACTGAGCGACCTCCTCCGCGGAGGCACCGGCTCGTATCCGGGCCTGGATGTCGCGGGGGCGGAGGTGGCTCTCCACCTCGATCTCGATCTGGCCGAGCCGCGCGCGGTCGTTGCGCACAGCGGCGCGCAGCCGCTCGTCGATCGGAAGCGTGTACTCCGTGCTGTCCGCAGCCTTGAGCACCAGTCGTGTGCCGTCGTTGGAGACGGCCACGACACGCAGTTCGGGCATGGGGACCTCCCGGGTGGTGCCTGCCGACGTCACGTGCGTCGCTGCTTCCGCTAGTCGAGTGTGGCCTGCCCGGGTGCAGCCTGCCACAACATTGCCGTGTTGCCCGGCGTGTCGGGCGTGAGCCCTGCATTGCCGGTATGACACGGTGACCTTTGCGCAACGCTGAGTGACCAAATGTCACCCGGCGTAGCTGGCCCCCGTGCGATGCCGCGGCGCCGCCGGATCGAGTGCCTCCTTCGGCCCCGTCCCGAAGGTCCCGGACCCCACGTGGGAGTCCGGCCCCAGGGCTCGTCACAGTACTCCATTCGGGCCACGTGGGTGGACCGGCGCGCCGCCGAAGTTCTCGGCGGATGCGGGTGTCCACCTACCCAACTGGCCGCGAAATGCCCATGATGCGTGTCCTGCTTCACAGAATCACCTGAAGTGGAACTATTCACTTCGCCCAATTGTCCCTTCCTGTTGCATGGTGGGAGAGATGTCAATCAAGGGCTGGAAATGGTGCAGAAGCCGGAAAGTGACACAGAACCCAGAGAAAGGCGTATCGATCTGAGCCTGCCGCAGGTTGCCGGCAGTGCAGTGGCAGCGGTCGCGGCGGCAGTGGCTGCCTCGCAACTGGGCGTGTACGGAACGATTCTCGGCGCCGGAGTGATGAGCATCGTCGCCACCTGCGGCGGCTCGGTCTTCCAGCACTTCTTCCGTCGCACGGGCGAGCAGATCCGTGAGGTCACGGTCCAGGCGAAGTCCACGGGCCGGGAAGTCCGCGGGACGCGTGAGATGCGGGACGCGTACGGCGCGCCGGATCCGCAGGAGGTACGCGCGGCACGCGACGCGGCGGAGCGCGAGACATGGGCAGCCCAGCGGTCGCCCGACGGATCCGCGGACGCAACGGCGGTGCTGCGCACGGTGGCGGCCGACCCGGACCGTACGCAGCTGCTGAAGCCGCTCGCCGATCACGAGACCCAGCTGCTGAAGCCCCTCGACACGGACAGGACCCAGCTGCTCACGTCTCTCGACACGGACAGGACCAGGCTGTTCGAGCCACGCGCCGGGGAGGGGGCCCGGGGTCCGGCGCCGTACGGCGCGGCCCCGGACGAGGAGTTCTCCGCGTCGACCACCCACGGCACCCGCATCCGCGGCTGGAAGCGGTCGGCCGTCGGGGCCGCTGCGGTCTTCGCGGTGGCGATGGCCGGGATCACCACGTACGAGCTCGTCTCCGGCGGCGATCTGAGCGGCGGTCAGGGAACGACCGTGGGATCCGTCGTACGCGGCGGGGAGCGGGGATCGGAGCCCGCCGACCCGGCACCGTCCGTCGGCACCGGCCCGGAACAGGGGCGGACGCCCGGCCAGGGGAGCGGCGGGACGCCGGGCGCGGACTCGCAGGGCGGGCAGAGCGCGAGTCCCGGCACCGGACAGGGCGACCGGTCCACGGCCGAGCCGACGCCCACGCCCACACCGTCGAACTCGGGCGGCGGTCCGACGGCCCCGGCTCCCACGCCCACTCCGGCGGCGTCCGGCGACTCCAGCAGCGTCGCCCCGGACCCCACCGGTGCGGGCATCGCCCCGGGGCAGGAGGCACCGGCCACGACCGGCACGGGCACCGGCCGGTGACCGGCCGCCGCGGCGGTCAGTCGCCCAGGACCCGGCGCAGATAGTCGTTGGCGAAGAGCCGGTCCGGGTCCAGCCGGTCGCGCACGGCGGTGAACTCGCCGAACCGCGGGTACACCCCGGCCAGGTACTCCGCGTCGCGGGTGTTGACCTTGCCCCAGTGCGGGCGGCCGCCGTGCGCGGTCATGATCCGCTCGACCGCGGTGAAGTACGCCTGGTAGGGCGTGCCCCTGTACAGATGGACGGCGATGTACGCGCTCTCCCGGCCCGAGGCCGTGGAGAGTGCGATGTCGTCCGCGGGGGCCGTGCGGACCTCCACCGGGAAGCTGATCCGCAAGGGCGAGCGGTCGACCATCGCCCTGACCTCGCGCAGCGCCTCCGTCGCGGCCTCGCGCGGCAGGGCGTACTCCATCTCGACGAAGCGGACCCGGCGCGGGCTGGTGAAGACCTTGTACGGGATGTCGGTGTACGTACGGGCCGACAGGGCACGGCTGGAGATCTTGGCGATCGACGGGATGGCGGCGGGGACCGCCCGGCCGAGCGAACAGGCCACCTGGAAGATCCCGTTGGAGAGGAGCTCGTCCTCGATCCAGCCGCTGACCTTTCCGGGCGGAGCGGCGGGGCCCGCGCTGCGGTTGTTGCGCTTGGTGTTGCAGTTGCCGGTGTGCGGAAACCAGTAGAACTCGAAGTGCTCGTTCTCGGCGACCAGTTCGTCGAAGTCGGCCGTGACCTTGTCGAAGGCCATCGGCTCCTCGCGGGCCGTCAGCAGGAAGACCGGCTCCACGGCGAACGTGATCGCCGTGATGACACCGAGTGCGCCGAGCCCGATCCGGGCGACGGCGAAGATGTCGGCGTTCTCCTTCTCGGAGCAGGTCAGCACCGTGCCGTCCGCCGTGACCAGTTCGAGTGCGCGGATCTGGGCGGATATGGATGCCGAGTCGCGGCCGGTGCCGTGGGTGCCGGTCGAGGTGGCCCCGGCGACCGTCTGCTCCATGATGTCGCCCATGTTGGTGAGCGACAGGCCCTCCCGGGCAAGCGCGACGTTGAGCCGCTTCAGTGGGGTGCCGGCCTCGACGGTCACCGTCATCGCCGTGCGGTCGATCTCGCGGATGCCGGTGAGCAGATCGGGGCGGATCAACAGGCCGTCGGTGGCGGCGGTCGCGGTGAAGGAGTGGCCGGTGCCGACCGGCTTCACCTTCAGGCCGTCCTCGGACGCCCGGCGCAGCGCCTCGGCGAGCTCGTCCACGGAGGCGGGGGAGACGGCCCGTGCCGGACGCGCGGTTACATTTCCCGCCCAGTTATGCCACGCGCTCGTCTTCGTCCGTGCGTAGGTGTCGGTCATCTTCCCCGCGCCTTCCCGTAGGAACCGGCTTGGCCAGCCGGCGATACCCCAGGAACGCCACCGCGGCCGCGAGCGCTCCCGCCACGGTGGGCACCGCGTACCCCGCCTTCGCCCCGGACGCGTCGACGACCCAGCCGGCGGCCGAGGAGCCGAGCGCCACGCCCACCGCGAGCCCGGTACTGGTCCAGGTCATGCCCTCGGTCAGCTTGGTGCGCGGTACGTGCTGCTCGACGAGGGCCATGGTGGTGACCATCGTCGGTGCGATGGCGAGACCCGCGACAAAGAGCGCCACGGCCAGGAACGGCAGGCTCCCGGCCAGTTGGAGGGGGATCATACTCACGGCCATGGCGCACACCCCCACCAGCCACCTGGTGGACGCCCTCCCCTTGGGACGGAGCAGTCCGAAGACGGCTCCGGCGAGGCAGGACCCCAGCGCGTACACGGCCAGCACCAGGCTCGCCGCGGCCTTGTGCCCCTGGTCCTCGGCGAAGGCCACCGTCACCACATCGACCGCACCGAAGATCGCGCCAGTCGCCACGAAGGTGCCCACGAGCACCTGGAGACCGGGGGAGCGCAGCGCCGAGCCGTCCGTGTGCTGCTCGCGCGGATGCGGGACCGGCTCGGTGGCGCGTTGGGCGGTCAGCCAGACGACGCCGACCAGCAGGAACCCGGCGGCGAGCAGTGGACCCGCCTCCGGGAACCAGGCAGTGGACAGACCGATCGAGATGATCGGCCCGAAGATGAAGCACACCTCGTCGACGATCGACTCCCACGAGTACGCCGTGTGCAACTGCTGCGGCGAGCCCCGGTAGATCTCCGCCCAGCGGGCCCGGATCATGGACCCCACACTGGGCACGCAGCCGGCCCCGGCGGCGAACACGAAGAGGGTCCAGTCCGGCAGTCGCTGCTGCGCGGAGATCAGCAGCCCGGCCACCGCCGCCAGCGCGACGAGGGTGACGGGGCGCAGGATGCGGCGCTGTCCGTGCCGGTCGACCAGCCGGGAGACCTGCGGTCCCAGCACCGCCGCCGACATCGCCAGCGTCGCGGAGAGCGCGCCCGCGAGACCGTAACGGCCGGTGATCTGGGACACCATGGTCACCACACCGATGCCCATCATGGACAGCGGCATCCGGCCGAGGAATCCGGCCGCCGAGAACCCCTTGGTGCCGGGGGCGGCGAAGATCGCGCGGTAGGGACTGGGCAAGGAGGGCTCCGGTACAGCGAGGTCGCACGGGGTGTCAGAGATGTGTGTCATGCGTGAAGGTGGCCGACACAGCTTACGGGCGGCGCACGGCGACCGGAACCGGGGCGGATGCCGGGTCACGGGCACGCCGGTGGATGTCGGTTGGAGTGCTGTCGGAGGCGGGTGGCAGGATCGTTCCCATGTCCGATCTGCGCGCTCCCGCTCCTTACGACGCCCTGTTGCTGCTCTCCTTCGGCGGACCCGAGGGCCCGGACGATGTGGTCCCGTTCCTGGCGAACGTGACCCGCGGCCGCGGCATTCCCGAGGAGCGGCTGAAGGAGGTCGGGAAGCACTACTTCCTGTTCGGCGGCGTCAGCCCGATCAACGCCCAGAACAGGGCCCTGCTGGACGCCCTGCGCAAGGACTTCGCGGACCACGGACTCGAGCTGCCGGTGTACTGGGGCAACCGCAACTGGGCGCCGTACCTCACCGACACCCTGCGCGAGATGGTGGCCGACGGACACCGCCGCATCGCCGTCCTCGCCACCAGCGCCTACGCCTCGTACTCCGGCTGCCGCCAGTACCGCGAGAACCTCGCCGAGTCACTGGCCGTGCTGGAGGCCGAGGGGCTGCCGGTGCCGCGCGTGGACAAGCTCCGGCACTACTTCAACCATCCGGGCTTCGTCCGGCCCATGGTGGACGGTGTCCTCGCGTCCCTGGCCGAGCTGCCCGAAGGGGCCAGGGTCGGGGCGCACCTCGCCTTCACCACACACTCCATCCCCGTCTCCGCCGCCGACACCTCCGGCCCCGAGGAGGCGCACGGCGACGGCGGCGCGTATGTCGCCGAGCATCTCGACGTCGCCCGGATGATCGTCGACGCGGTGCGCGAGGAGACCGGTGTCACGTATCCCTGGCAGCTCGTCTACCAGTCGCGCAGCGGCGCCCCGCACATCCCCTGGCTGGAGCCCGACATCTGCGACCACCTGGAGGCTCTCCACGGGGCGGGCGTGCCCGCTGTGGTGATGGCCCCCATCGGCTTCGTCTCGGACCACATGGAGGTCCTGTACGACCTCGACACCGAGGCCACCGCGAAGGCCGCCGAGCTCGGTCTGCCGGTGCGGCGGTCCGCGACGGTCGGTGCGGATCCTCGGTTCGCCGCGGCCGTGCGCGAGCTGGTCCTGGAGCGCGCCGCCACCGAGCAGGAACGCACGGTGGAGCGGTGCGCGCTCGGGGCGCTCGGCCCGAGCCACGATGTCTGCCCCGTCGGCTGCTGCCCGGCCCGTGCCCTCAAGCCCGCCGCGGCGGGTGCCGACAGTCCCTACGCCTAGGAGCGTTGTACCTCTGTGACCCCTGTGACCCCTGTGCCCTCTGTGGCCGACCCCGTCCTGTCCGAACTGCTCGGCCTCGCCCTGGAGGCCGCCCGGCGCGCCGGTGCGCTGCTCCGCGACGGCCGCCCCGCCGATCTCGGGGTGGCCGCGACCAAGTCCAGCCCCATCGACGTCGTCACCGAGATGGACATAGCCGCCGAGAAGCTGATCACCGGCTTCCTCGCCGAGCGCCGCCCCCAGGACGGTTTCCTCGGCGAGGAGGGTGCCAGCTCCGCGGGCAGCAGCGGCATCCGCTGGGTCATCGATCCGCTCGACGGCACGGTGAACTACCTCTACGGGTTGCCGACCTGGGCCGTCTCCATCGCAGCGGAACGGGACGGCGAGCGTGTCGTGGGGGTGGTGGAGGCACCGATGCGCTGTGAGACGTACCACGCGGTCCTCGGCGGCGGTGCGTACGCAAAGGGCGGTGCGTACGGCGACGGCGCCGCGCTGCGCACCCGGCCCGCACCGCCGCTCGACCAGGCGCTGGTCTCGACCGGCTTCAACTACGTCACCGCCGTCCGTACGCACCAGGCGGACGTCGCCCAGCAGCTGATCCCGAAGCTCCGCGACATCCGGCGCAGCGGCTCCGCCGCCGTCGATCTCTGCGATGTCGCCGCGGGCCGGCTGGACGGCTACTACGAGCGCGGGCTCCACCTCTGGGACCTCGCCGCAGGTGATCTGATCGCCCGGGAGGCAGGCGCCCGCACCGGCGGGCGGCCCGGACTGCCCGCCGACGGCGACCTGACGGTCGCCGCGTCACCGGGTGTCTTCGAGCCTCTGCAGGCCCTCCTGGAGGACCTGGGCGCCTGGCACGACTGACGCACCCGCCCGCAAAGTGCCTGGTGTGCGTCGTGGCGGGCGTTCAGGGACAGCACAGGGTCCCCGGCGTCATGGAGACGCCGGGGGCCCTCTGCCGACTGCTCAGACGGCCGTGACGCCGACTTCGACACCGTGCTCGGCGGCGAGGCGGTGCAGGTCGTCCAGCTCTCCCTGCTCGACATCCGCGAGGAAGTCGTCGCCCGTCTCGCGGGCCCTGGTGAGGTCGGACTCGGTGGTCTTGATTCTCTGCAGCAGACCTGCGGTGAAAGCGTCCATGGTGCGCCCCCTCATCGTGGGTCGGTGGCACGGGGGTGTGCCCGGGTTTCCCTCCGCCAGGGGCGGTAGGGCGGGTGATCACGCACTCTCCGGGGACGGAGCGGCCGTGGATCGCCAGATGCATGGCGTGATCGCGGGTGTGAATTCGTCCTCCCCAGGCCCTGGCTCAGAGAAACCTCAACTGGCCCGGAAATCCGGTGAATTCCCGGAAGCCGCAGGTCGCACCGCGCCGCCTTACCGCCGGTTTATACGCGTTGCGGGCAGGATGGTGCCGCACAGACAGTGCTTCTGAGCCGGTCCGATCACGGTCCGTGGGCTCATTCGGACGTTCTGAAGTTTCTAAGGAAGGACAGCGCCGTGCGTGTACTCGTCGTGGAGGACGAGCAGCTGCTCGCCGATGCGGTGGCCACCGGACTGCGCAGGGAGGCCATGGCGGTCGACGTCGTGTACGACGGCGCGGCGGCCCTGGAGCGCATCGAGGTCAACGACTACGACGTCGTGGTGCTGGACCGGGACCTCCCCCTGGTGCACGGCGACGACGTCTGCCGCCGGATCGTCGAGCTGGGCATGCCGACCCGGGTGCTCATGCTCACCGCCTCCGGGGACGTCAGCGACCGGGTGGAGGGCCTGGAGCTCGGTGCCGACGACTACCTGCCCAAGCCGTTCGCCTTCAGCGAGCTGACCGCGCGGGTACGGGCTCTGGGGCGCCGCACGACGGTCGCGCTGCCGCCCGTCCTGGAGCGCGCCGGCATCAAGCTGGACCCCAACCGCCGCGAGGTCTTCCGCGACGCGCAGGAGATCCAGCTCGCGCCGAAGGAGTTCGCGGTGCTGGAGGTCCTGATGCGCAGCGAGGGCGCGGTCGTCTCCGCGGAGCAGCTGCTGGAGAAGGCCTGGGACGAGAACACCGACCCGTTCACCAATGTGGTCCGGGTGACGGTCATGACCCTGCGCCGCAAACTCGGGGAGCCACCGGTCATCGTCACCGTCCCCGGCTCCGGTTATCGGATCTGAGGCCCGGTGTCCGCAGTCCCGGCGCCCCCGACAGCGCCCCCGAAACCCACTTGGGACCCCAAACAGCTGGAGCCCCCGTACCCCTGGCTGCGCCCGACCATCCGGATACGGCTCACGCTTCTGTACGGCGGGATGTTCCTGATCGCCGGCATCCTGCTGCTCTCGATCATCTACATGCTGGCCGCGCAGGCCCTGCACGTGGGCAGTGAGCTGCCGTTCAAGGTCGTCAGCGGCCAGGTCTCCAGCGATCTGTGCAACCTCTCGGGAGAGGGGTCGTCACCGGCTGCCGTCAACGCGGCCATGAACACGTGTGTCAACCATCAGCGCCAGCAGGCGCTCGACACGCTCCTGAACCGTTCGCTGCTGGCCCTTGTCGGTCTGAGCGTCATCGCCTTCGCCTTCGGCTACGCCATGGCGGGCCGGGTGCTCTCGCCGCTGGGCCGCATCACCCGCACCGCCCGCCGGGTGGCCGGGACGGACCTGTCCCGGCGGATCGAGCTGGACGGTCCCGACGACGAGCTCAAGGAGCTCGCCGACACCTTCGACGACATGCTCGACCGGCTGGAGCGGGCCTTCACCGCGCAGCAGCGGTTCGTCGGGAACGCCTCGCACGAGCTGCGTACCCCGCTCGCGATCAACCGCACGCTGCTGGAGGTCCATCTCTCCGACCCGGAGGCTCCGCCGGAGCTCCAGCAGCTCGGCAAGACCTTGCTGGCCACCAACGAGCGCAGCGAGCAGCTGGTCGAGGGGCTGTTGCTGCTCGCCCGCAGCGACAACCAGATCATCGAGCGCAAGCCGGTCGACCTCGCGGAGGTCGCCACGCGCGCGCTCGACCAGACCCGGGCCGAGGCCGAGCAGAAGGGCGTGGAGATCCGTGAGGAGATCGTGCCCGCAGTCGTCCAGGGCAACGGTGTCCTGCTGGAGCGGATCGCGCTGAACCTCGTACAGAACGCCGTGCGCTACAACGTCCGGGAGGAGGGCTGGGTGGAGGTCACCACCGAGCTGCAGCCCGGCCAGGCGCTGCTGGTGGTATCGAACACCGGTCCCGTGGTGCCGGCGTACGAGATCGACAACCTCTTCGAGCCCTTCAGGCGGCTCCGTACGGAGCGAACGGGCAGCGACAAGGGGGTCGGGCTCGGCCTGTCGATCGCGCGGTCCGTGGCGCGTGCTCACGGCGGCCGTATCATCGCGGAACCCCGTGAGGGTGGTGGTCTCGTGATGCGCGTCACCCTGCCGGTCTGAGAGGCTGAGTCGAGCGACACGCGCAGGGATTGCTTCGTTCGCTTTGAGCGGAATTTTCGGGACCTGTGCCCACAGGATCCGTGTGTGATCGATCACAGGAGCGAATTTCAGGCGTTCCACGCTCCGTGACCAGGCCTCCCACCCAAAACCCGGCAAAAGTCGGGGTTTTCGGGGGCCGATATCACGGGAAGTACACGGGGTGGCGCCCGTGAAGCGCGATATTCGGACCGTGTACGGTCCCCTTCGCCACCCAAGCCGACCACTCAGGAGAGGTCCGCTCGGGTGTCGATTGAGTAACAGACCTTGATGTGAGGCAAAATCTCCGCCTCGGGTCGGGCACAAGTCCGGCCTCTCACGCGTTACGTGCGCTGAGACACCGCAGACACCCAGAGGGGGAGAGCGACACATGGCAACGGATTACGACACCCCACGCAAGACCGATGACGACGTCGACCAGGACAGCCTTGAGGAACTCAAGGCCCGTCGGAGCGACAAGACGGCGTCCGCCGTCGACGTCGACGAGTTCGACGCGGCAGAAGGACTGGAGCTCCCCGGAGCGGACCTGTCCAATGAGGAACTCGCCGTCAGGGTCCTGCCGAAGCAGGCCGACGAGTTCACCTGCATGAGCTGCTTCCTCGTGCACCACCGCAGCCAGCTGGCCCGCGAGAAGAACGGTCAGCCGATCTGCCGCGACTGCGACTAGGTCCGGTCGGACGTGGCAGGCGACACACCGTTCCGGAAGCGGCGCTTGCAACACAAGCCGTCGGAGGCGAATCAGGGCGGTACAGGCCCGGAGGAAGGCGTAGCAGCCTTTGCCGAGCGGTCCGCCCTGCCACCCTCCGCGGGCGTATCTGACGACGAGCGAGGCCGTTCGGCCTCGCTCGAAGCAGTGGAAGCCGCAATCGCTGCGGAGACAGGACGGTCAGTACCAGCAGCCGGTGCGGCCGACGGGGCCGAGCAGACCGGCAGGACGGAGCCCGTGACCGGGGCAGGCCGTCTGCAATCAGTCAAACGGGGTGTACGCAAGGGCGGGGAGAGCGCCAGGACGGCGATCGGTCATATCGCCGACCGGATCGTCGAGACCGCTCCCCGCGTCCCTGTACGGGACCTCGCCACCCTGCGCAGGCAGTTCCCGGGCCTCGGCCCCGAGGAACTCGCCGACAAGCTCGTCGCGGGCGCGTGCAAGGGCACCGCCACCGTCGGCGCCGGTATCGGCGCGGCGGCCATGATGCCCGTACCGCCCGCCATGTTCACCGAGCTGGCCGCGGAGATCACCGGCGTGGCCGCGATCGAGATGAAGCTCGTGGCCGAACTGCACGAGGTCTACGGCCTGCGCCCGCCGGGCGGCCTCACCCAGCGCAGTACCGCGTACCTCACGTCGTGGACGGAGGAGCGCGGCATCGACGTCACCCATCCGACGACGATCGATACGGCGCTCGGCGGCCGGATGAAGCGGGAGCTGCGCCAGCAGATCGTCAAGCGGATGATGCGCAATCTGCCGAACCTGATCCCGTTCATGGTCGGCGCCGCCGTCGGCGCGATGATGAACCGGCGCGACACGAAGAAGCTTGCCGAACGGGTCAGGAAGGACCTGCGCAAGAATCAGGTCCCCTGGGACCGGCTCCCGGAACTGCCGCCCCTGGAGCGGCCGCGGAAGCTGCACAAGGACCTCCCGAAGGAGATCGAGGACTGAGGGCTGTCCCGGCGGCCCCGCGGAGACACGGAACGGCTATGCGGCCCGCACCGCCGCGAGCGCCGCCACCAGGGCCTGCGGCTCGCGAGTCGACAGATAGACGTACGGAGTCGGGTCCTCCGGGTCCGTGACCTCCACCCGCACCGCCGTCTGGATGTAGCTGCGCTGCAGCATGAAGGCGCGGGTGTCCGCCTTGTACGTGCGCCACGCGCGCGCCTCCTCGCCCTCCAGCGCCTCCGCCTCGCCGAGTGCCGCCACCGGGATCCGGGCGTCACCGGCGACGAGGGCGCCCGCCACCACCCGGATCCGGGCGGAGCCGTACGAGCTGACCGTCAGCGAGGCCAGCGCGGTGCCGCCGACCAGGCCGGCCAGCAGCGGCAGGGTGCCCAGCGGCAGCAACATCAGGGCGCAGGCGACCCCCAACAGGAAGGCGAGGAACCACCATGAACGGGGTGCGGTCAGGCGTTCGTCGAAAGGCGGGGTGGAAGGCTGCATGAAGCCAAGCTTGGCACGGCGCGACCCGTGGCTGTCCGCGCGGGTAAGGTCTGCGCCTGTGAGTGGAACATCTGCGGCTCTTCAGCCACCGGCCGACGCGGTGAAACCGGTTCGGCATCCCGACGCCCCGGTCCCCGGCGAGCTCCTCGGCGCGCACTACGAACACTGTTTCGGCTGCGGTGAAGGACAGCCGCACGGGCTGCACCTCCAGGCGCGGGCCGGCGAGGGTGTCAGCGTCACCGCCGAGTTCACGGTGAAGGCCGCCCACCAGGGGGCCCCGGGCCTTGCGCACGGCGGCGTCCTGGCGACGGCGCTGGACGAGACGCTGGGCTCGCTGAACTGGCTGCTGCGGGTGATCGCGGTGACCGGGCGGCTGGAGACCGACTTCGTGCGGCCCGTGCCGGTCGACACCGTGCTGTACCTGGACGCCGAGGTCACCGCCGTGCACGGCCGGAAGATCTTCTCCCGGGCGACCGGCCGGATCGGCGGCCCGGACGGGCCCGTCGCGGTCCGCGCGGAGGCCCTCTTCATCGAGGTCAAGGTCGACCACTTCATCGAGAACGGCCGCCCCGCCGAGATCCAGGCGGCGATGGCCGACCCGGACCAGGTCAGGCGCGCCCGTGCCTTCGAGGTGAACCCCTGATGCGCCGTCCCGTCGACGTACTGCTTCGCAGGGTCGATCCGGAGGTGCCGATTCCGGCATACGGGCACCCGGGCGACGCCGGGGTCGATCTGGTCACCACCGAGGCCGCCGAGCTCGCCCCGGGCGAACGCGCGATGCTGCCCACCGGCGTGTCGATCGCGCTGCCCGACGGGTACGCCGCGTTCGTGCATCCGCGGTCCGGTCTCGCGGCCCGCTGCGGAGTCGCCCTTGTCAATGCGCCGGGGACGGTTGATGCCGGGTACCGTGGAGAGATCAAGGTCATCGTCATCAATCTCGACCCGCGCGAGAGCGTGCGGTTCGAGAGGTTCGACCGGATTGCCCAACTGGTCGTCCAGCAGGTCGAGAAGGTGCGCTTCCACGAGGTGTCGGAACTGCCCGGCTCGGCGCGGGGCGAGGGCGGCTTCGGTTCCACCGGAGGGCATGCCACGGGTGATGTTGACGGCGTCAGGGGCGGGATCACCCAGGGCGGGAACAGCTACGCTTCGGTCGTACCCGACCGGGAAGGACAGTGACGTGTTCGGACGTCGCAAGAAGAGTGGGTCCGCCGAGGACGTGGCGGACGAAGCGCGCGAGGCCGAGCAGGTCGTCGACGAGCTCGACGACACCGACGCCGCCGAGAGCGGAGCGGGCCGGGTGAACCTCCCGCCGGCGCCGCGGCCGGACGGGCCGTGGGACATCGACGAGGTCTCCCAGCCCGCCGAGGGCCGGGTCGACCTGGGTGGCATCTTCGTGCCCGGGGTCGACGGCATGGAGCTGCGCGTCGAGGTCGCCGGCGACGCGATCGTCGCCGCCACCGTCGTGCTGAGTGACAGCGCGATCCAGCTGCAGGCCTTCGCCGCCCCCAAGAAGGAGGGCATCTGGGGCGAGGTCCGCGAGGAGATCGCTGCCGGCATCACCCAGCAGGGCGGGATCATCGACGAGGTCGAGGGCCCGCTGGGCTGGGAGCTGCGGGCACAGGTCCCCGTACAGCTTCCGGACGGGAAGAACGGCGTGCAACTGGTGCGCTTCGTCGGCGTCGACGGGCCGCGCTGGTTCCTGCGCGGAGTGATCTCCGGCCAGGGTGCCGTGCAGCCGCAGGCCGCCGGGCTGCTGGAGACGATCTTCCGGGACACCGTGGTCGTCCGTGGCGAGGGCCCGATGGCCCCGCGCGACCCGATCGTCCTCAAGCTCCCCAGCGACGCCCAGATGGTGCCCGAAGGCGTGCAGCAGGAGGACCAGGAGAGCTCGAAGTTCTCCGGTGGCATGGGCCAGCTCCAGCGCGGGCCCGAGATCACCGAGGTGCGCTGAACCGCCTCCCGGGGCGCGTGACAGCTTCGGCCGGTGGGCCGTACTTCCCTTCGAGGGAGGTGCGGCCCACCGGCTTTTCCATGTCCGGGGAGCGCGCCCGCGGAGTGCGTGACGGAGCACGCTCACCGGTGCGTGTATGGGGCGCGTATGCGGCACGTATGGGCGCCGTCAAGGGCGCGACCTTCCTCGTAAGGAAGCCATCAACGCAGGCCACGGGGGCTTCGGACGGGGGTTTGCTCAAGAGGTCCGAGAATCCGAACCTCATCTAGGAGCACACGGTGGCCGATCTGGCCTTCGTCGTCACCACGATCGCGGTCTTCGCGCTGGTGGTTCTCGTCGCCAAGGGGGTGGCGAAGCTGTGACTGCCGAGAACATCGTCGGTCTGATCGTGGCCGTCGCCCTGCTGGGCTATCTCGTCCTCGCCCTTCTGTACCCGGAGAGGTTCTGAGCCCGATATGAGCCCCGTCCTCGCCGGCGTGCTCCAGCTGCTCGCGCTCGTCGTGGCGCTGGGTCTGGCGTACCGTCCGCTCGGCGACTACATGGCCGACGTCTACTCCTCGAAGAAGCACCTCCGGGTCGAGAAGTGGATATACAGGTCCATCGGCGCCAATCCCGACACGGAGATGCGCTGGCCCGCCTATCTCCGTGGTGTCCTCGCGTTCTCCGCGGTGAGCGTCCTCTTCCTGTACCTGTTGCAGCGGCTCCAGGGCAGCCTGCCCGGCTCGCTCGGCTTCTCCTCGATCGACCCCGATCAGGCGTTCAACACGGCGGCCTCCTTCGTGGCGAACACCAACTGGCAGTCGTACTACGGCGAGCAGGCCATGGGCCATGTCGTCCAGACCGGCGGCCTCGCGGTACAGAACTTCGTCTCGGCCTCCGTCGGCATCGCCGTCGCGGTGGCGCTCGTACGGGGCTTCGCCCGTTCCCGCACCGGTGAGCTCGGCAACTTCTGGTCCGACCTGGTGCGCGGCACGATACGGATCCTGCTGCCGATCGCCGCGATCGCCGCGCTCGTGCTCGTGGCGTGCGGCGCCATCCAGAACTTCTCCGGCATCCACGGGGTCGGGCAGTTCATGGGCGGCTCGCAGCAGTGGAACGGCGGTGCGGTCGCCTCGCAGGAGGCCATCAAGGAGTTGGGCACCAACGGTGGCGGTTACTTCAACGCCAATTCGGCGCATCCCTTCGAGAACCCCAACGGGCTCTCGAACCTCCTTGAGATCTTCCTGATCCTGGTCATCCCGTTCTCGCTGACCCGCACCTTCGGGCGGATGGTCGGCTCGCTGAAGCAGGGCTACGCGATTCTCGCGGCGATGGGCGTCATCTGGCTCGGCTTCACCGCGCTGATGATGTGGACCGAGTTTGCCCACCACGGACCCGCGTTCGACATCGCGGGCGGGGCGATGGAGGGCAAGGAGACCCGCTTCGGGGTCGGCGGATCGTCGATCTTCGCCGTGGCCACCACGCTCACCTCGACCGGAGCGGTGAACTCCTTCCATTCCTCGTTCACCGGCCTCGGCGGAGGCATCGCCATGCTGGGCATGCAACTCGGCGAGATCGCCCCCGGTGGCACCGGCTCCGGCCTCTACGGCATGCTGATCATGGCGATCATCGCGGTGTTCATCGCGGGTCTGATGGTCGGCCGCACCCCCGAGTACCTCGGCAAGAAGATCGGCACCCGCGAGATCAAGCTCGCGGCCTGCTACATCCTCATCACCCCGGCACTGGTGCTCTGCTTCACCGCGGCGGCGATGGCCCTGCCCACCCCGGTCCATTCGATGACCAACTCCGGTGCGCACGGCTTCTCCGAGATCCTGTACGCCTACACCTCCGGCGCCAACAACAACGGTTCGGCATTCGCCGGGCTCAACGCGGACACCCAGTGGTTCAACACCACGATCGGGCTCGCGATGCTGCTGGGCCGGTTCCTGCCCATGGTCTTCGTCCTGGCTCTGGCCGGCTCGCTCGCCGAGCAGCGGCCCGTACCGGCGACCCTCGGCACTCTCGGCACCCACAAGCCGCTCTTCAGCGGACTGCTCGTCGGCACGATCATGATCGTCGCCGGGCTGACCTACTTCCCGGCCCTGGCGTTGGGGCCGCTGGCCGAAGGGCTGGCGTCATGACCACCACACGTACGCAACACGACGAATCGATGCATGAGGACGCGATGTCCACTGTCACCAAGGACCTGGCACCGCACCAGGACGCGGCCGCCGGTCATCGGACCGAAGGACGCGTCGGCGCGGGGCTGTTCGACCCCAAGCAGCTGCTCAAGTCCTTCCCCGACGCGGTCCGCAAGCTCGATCCGCGGGTGATGGTCAAGTCGCCGGTGATGTTCGTGGTCCTGGTCGGTTCGGTGCTCACCACCGTCCTCGCCGCCCTGGACCCGACCGACTGGTTCGGCTGGGCGATCGCCGCGTGGCTCTGGCTCACCACGATCTTCGCCAACCTGGCGGAGGCGGTCGCCGAGGGCCGCGGCAAGGCGCAGGCCGACACGCTGCGCAAGGCCAAGACCGACACGGTCGCACGCCGGCTCGTCGGGAAGAGCGAGGAGCGTGTCCCGGGCACCGATCTGCGTATCGGTGACCTGGTGGTCTGCGAGGCCGGTGACATCGTCCCCGGCGACGGTGACGTCGTCGAGGGCGTCGCCAGCGTCGACGAGTCCGCCATCACGGGGGAGTCGGCACCGGTCATCCGGGAGTCGGGCGGCGACCGCTCGGCCGTCACCGGTGGTACGAAGGTGCTCTCCGACCGCATCGTCATCAAGATCACCACCAAGCCCGGTGAGACGTTCATCGACCGGATGATCAACCTGGTCGAGGGCGCCGCCCGGCAGAAGACGCCCAACGAGATCGCGCTCAACATCCTGCTCGCGTCCCTCACCATCGTCTTCCTGCTGGCCGTCGTCACCCTGCAGCCGTTCGCGATCTACGCGGGCCGGCGGCAGTCGATGATCGTGCTGACCGCCCTGCTGGTCTGCCTCATCCCGACCACCATCGGCGCGCTGCTCTCCGCGATCGGCATCGCCGGCATGGACCGCCTCGTCCAGCGCAATGTCCTCGCCATGTCCGGACGCGCCGTCGAGGCCGCCGGCGACGTGTCGACCTTGCTGCTCGACAAGACCGGGACCATCACGCTCGGCAACCGGCAGGCCGCGGAGTTCGTCCCGGTCGCGGGGGTGACGGGGGCCGAACTGGCGGACGCCGCCCAGCTCTCCTCCCTGGCCGACGAGACACCCGAGGGCCGCTCCGTCGTCGTCCTGGCGAAGGAGGCGTACGGGCTGCGCGAGCGCCACCAGGGCCAGCTCCTCGGGGCCGAGTGGGTCGGTTTCACCGCACAGACCCGGATGTCCGGTGTGGATGTCGAGGGGCGCAGGATCCGCAAGGGTGCGACCGGCTCGGTCGTCGCCTGGGTCGAGGAGCGGGGCGGCACCGTCTCGCCGGACGCCCGCACGCTCACCGACCGGATCTCCCAGGCGGGCGGTACCCCGCTGCTGGTCGCCGTCGACGACGAGCGGGGTGCCCGGATCCTCGGCGTCATCCACCTCAAGGACGTCGTCAAGGAAGGCATGCGGGAACGGTTCGACGAGCTGCGCCGGATGGGTATCCGTACGGTGATGATCACCGGCGACAACCCGCTGACCGCGAAGGCGATCGCCGAGGAGGCGGGGGTCGACGACTTCCTCGCCGAGGCCACGCCCGAGGACAAGATGGCCCTCATCAAGCGTGAGCAGGCCGGTGGCAAGCTCGTCGCGATGACCGGTGACGGCACGAACGACGCCCCGGCGCTCGCCCAGGCCGATGTCGGCGTGGCCATGAACACCGGTACCTCGGCCGCCAAGGAGGCCGGGAACATGGTGGACCTCGACTCCAACCCGACCAAGCTCATCGAGATCGTCGAGATCGGCAAGCAGTTGCTGATCACCCGCGGTGCCCTGACCACTTTCTCGATCGCCAACGACGTCGCGAAGTACTTCGCGATCATCCCGGCGATGTTCGCGGTGGTCTACCCGGGCCTGGACAAGCTGAACATCATGCAGCTGTCCTCGCCGGAGTCCGCGATCCTGTCCGCCGTCGTCTTCAACGCGCTGATCATCATCGCGCTGGTGCCGCTCGCCCTGAAGGGCGTGCGCTACCGGCCGAGCAGCGCCGACTCGATGCTCCGGCGGAACCTCGGGATCTACGGGCTCGGCGGCCTGGTCGCCCCGTTCATCGGCATCAAGATCATCGACCTGATCCTCTCCCTCATTCCCGGAATCGGCTGATCGCGCCATGACCTCCATGAACAACTCCGCGGGAAACACCGTTCGGCTGCTCTGGGCCGGGCTGCGCGCCCTGCTCGTCCTCACGGTCGTCTGCGGCGTGATCTACCCGCTCGCCGTCACCGGCGTCGCCCAGGGCCTCCTCCCGGGCAGGGCGAACGGCTCCGAGATCACGGCGAACGGCAAGGTCGTCGGTTCCGAACTGATCGGCCAGCGCTACGACCTCCCGCTGAAGAAGGGCCAGAAGACCCCGGCCCCGGACCTCAGGTGGTTCCAGCCGCGCCCGTCCAACGGGCTCGGCACCAACAGCGTCAACACCCAGTACAAGCTGATCCTGTCCGGGGCGACGAACCGGTCCGGCGACAACAAGGACCTGATCGACTGGGTCACGGACGCCAAGGCCGCCGTCGTCGAGGACAACTCCGTGCCCGGACACCCGGTCCGTCCCTCGGACGTGCCGGCCGACGCCGTGACCTCCTCCGGGTCCGGCCTCGACCCGGACATCTCCCCGGCGTACGCACAGCTACAGGTGCGCCGCGTCGCCGAGCGGAACCACCTCGGCGTCGACCAGGTCGAGAAGCTCGTGACGCAGCACACCGACGGCCGGATCCTCGGCTTCGTGGGCGAGCCGCGGGTCAACGTCCTTCAGCTCAACATCGCGCTCAAGGAGCTGGTGAACGGAGGCTGATCGCTCGCCGGCGGATGTGCCCGGGCGCCGTGGTCCCTGCCGCAGGGACCACGGC
>NZ_JBHVEE010000036.1:0-74134 GCF_042802415.1 Streptomyces sp. NPDC057486
CGTCTGGAAAGGCAGGCGCCTCATCTGTTCCGTGGTCCTCATGGATGTGCTGCCGGTGAAGATCGTGTGCGTCGGTGCGGGGCCTGCGGGAATGCACGTCGTGCCCAGCGCTCGCAGCCTGCCCGTGCTCCGGGTGCGGCCGAACCCTGTGTGCATGACGTGGCAGAGGGGCTGCCGCACGCCGGTAAGCCTGTCCCTGCATAGGGCGGTCCGTCATCAGACTGCGAGCGAGGGTGATGACACGCGTCTGTCGGCAGCTGAACTCCGCAGATCTACCGCCGTTGAGGCATGGGCGGCGCTCAGCGCCCGGTGACGGCCGGGGCAAGTCTTGGGCCGACGTCTCGGGTAACCACAACCGAGTGGATGCCCAAGGCGATGTGGTGGTACGCGAGCGGCGTCGGGTACCGCGGTCGGGGTATCTGCTGGAGGTCCAACAGTTGGCAGCGCAGCGGTTCGAGGGCCGCGAGGCCTAACTCGCGACAACGGGAGCGTTCACCACCGATCCAGCTGAAGAGAGACGGCTACTGGCGGCGGCTGCTGGCGGCTGGCGGCTGGCGGCTGGCGGCTGGCGGCTGCATGGTCGGGCAAGGCCGCGCTGATGGCCCGGTTCGGCACCAACCCGGTGAACCTACGCGGTCACAGCACCAAGGGCTGTCCCGTAATCCCTGGCGGAACAGCGCGCGGCGTCAGATACGGTTCATCGCATCGCGGAGGAGCGTCCTCATACTGGGCGTATTCGGGCGTTCCGACAACGCAGCGAGGTACCGCAGCTGTCGTCGTACGCCCGCCAGGGATTACGGGACTGCCCTTATAAGTCATCTCAGTTGGCCCGGCCGCGCGCTTGAATACGGGTGGTATTGGAGCGGGCTCTGCCGCATGATCATGCCATGACGAGTCCCGCGGCCTTCCGGGACCAGACCAACTGGTCCGATGGCTACTACGAGCTGGCCATAGAGGTCGGATCGAGTGATGATGCCCAGCTTCAGGCCGTCCTGAGTGCTCTTTGGTCCGCCGCAGACGTTCACGGGTGCTTCGGGCAGAGCGACCGTGAACCTGAGGAGCAGGATCCCGTGCCGTGCACGGTTGGTTCACTGACCGAGTTCGGCCACCTCCACGGTCAGGTCCGTCTGCCGACGGGCCGACTGGTCGTGTGCGGTTGTGTGGCGATCCGCGGCGGTGATGAAAGCGGCGACTGGCTTGACTTTTATGTCCCCGTCGGTGCGCTGGGTCACGCGGGTCTTGCGTACTGGGACGGTCGGCCCTTCTTCAGGTCCGACGTGATGGACGAATGGCTGGCTGCCATCGGGACCGAGACCTTCAAGAGCGCCTCCTTCAGCCTGGGGATCATCGGCTTCGAGGTCTCTGGTTGCACCGACGCATCGACGCTGGCAGGAAGGTTGCCGCAGACGCGGGACATCGGATATCTGCTTCCACAAGGCAACGTCCTGCACTATGGCGCCGCCAACACCTGAGCCTTGCTGCTCCGGGTGGGCACGAGCCTGCGGTAGCAGATGAGGGTGCAGACGATGCTCGTGAAGGTCTCCGCTCCACGGACGGCCGCGCGTACCCTGGCACGTATGACCACGGGGGATGAACTGCTCCTGCTCGCGATACGCCCCGGCAGGCGGCGAATACGGTTACGGGCCGAGGACCGGCTCCGGTTCGCCCTGCGGGCATCGGAGTTGGCGGATCTGGGCTTGGCCGGACGAATCGCGGTCGGCCCCCGGCGGATCGAGGTGATGGATTCGCAGCGCGTCGAGGACCGCCGCCTGAACAACGTCCTGCACCGTCTGGGCACAACCACTCCCCCGCCCAGCCTCAAGGACTGGCTGCGCCGCACACCACGCTCCCTCACCATCGAATATCTCTCTCGGCTCGAGGACCAGAAGGCGGTCCGGGTCCGCCGTTGGCGCGACCCCAGCGGCCGTACCCGCCACGACATTCTCTCCGTCGACCTACCGCGCCGCCAGGCGCTGCTGGCCCGTCTCGACAGCGTGGTCCGCTCCGGCTCCGCAATCTCCACCGCCGACCGCGACCTCACCCTCGCCGCCCTCGTCCAGGCTGCGGGCCTCGCGCCTGCCGCCTACCCGGGCCTGCGGGGCATCACCGGCCGCCGCCGTTTGGCCACCCTCGTCGCAAACGACCGCCTCACTCCCGCAACCGCCAAAGCGGACCCGGCAGCCGACGAGGAACTCGTTGCGGCGCTGACCACCGGCGCCGACGTCCTCACCCGCCAGCTCCTCGGCGAGCTCAGCGACCTCTACGCCGACTTCACCACCGGCGGCCACAGCCTCGGCCACGACCTGGATCCGGGCAGTTGGTCCGAGGGCGGCGGGGGCGGCACCGGCCACCACGGCGGCGGACACGGAGACGGCGGCCACGGCAGCTGGTGACACCGACAGCCCGGGGCTCGCAGCCCCCTTGTCCGCACCCGGGCCCCATTGCACCCCAACGGCCGGATACACCTCGTATGAGGGGCCGTTGAGGGCTGTGACGACCAAGAAGGTGCACCAGAAGGCTGTCTGCTGACGGCCAGTCAGTGCTTGCATCCGCTGTCCTGAACGCACCAGGGCGAACTGACGGCGGAGATACGGGACGAAGACGATCCTCAGCACCACAATGGTGACCTGCGGATACGCGTTGACCTGGCGAGAAGCTGACCTGCACGTTTCTGCAATAGTCGCCGCGACTCCCCGCTGTTCCCCGTGCAGTACCCCGTCATCGGGCACGCGGGGGCACGTGTGCCCGTCTACCGGGCTGCTGGAAGTGAGGCGCCCGTCCGCGCGTCGGTACCTCTTCCGCGTCACTCGTCTGCACCGTCGAGGGCGACGGCGAGCGGCCGTCCGCTGACGCTGGGACCTGACACAGGTACGGCGCGCTGCCTGTTCAGGAGCCAACCTGGCAGATGGGATCGCGGCGCGGCAGGCACATGCTGCTGAAGAACAAGGGGAAGGCACCTCCGTATGTCACACCACACCGCGACGGTGCCGGGGGCTACCTGGGTGGCCAGGTGGGTGGGAGCCCTCCTGTGCCTCGCGGTGGCCGCCATCCATGTCGTGGACCAGGGCGGCATCACGGCAACGAGGGATCCCTACTACATCGGCGTCGCCTACCACGTCCTGGAGATCGCGGCCGTGGTCGCCGCCGTGCTGCTCCTCATCGGCCTCGTCCGACTGGGATGGTTGCTGGCAGCCGCGGTCGCCATCGGCCCCTTGCTGGGCTACATCCTCTCCAGGGGGCCGGGGCTGCCCCACTACGGCGACGATGTCGGTAATTGGGCTGAACCCCTCGGGCTGGTCAGCCTGGTTGTCGAAGGAGCCCTGCTTCTGCTGTCGGTGCCACTCTTCGTGCGGAGCCTGCGCCGCAGAACCTACTGACTCTGCGCCGATTGGCATCCGGGCCAGGCCGGAGGATGCCTGACGAGGATCGAGTGCTGGGGCATGGAGGTCGGCGCCGACCGAGCGACCCACACGTGAGCACCCGCTCCTGAAGGCCACTAGGGCGTTCTCCGGGCCCCTTCGTGCTTAGAGCTCGCGCAGATTGGCGCCGGGGCTCGCGCGGCACCAAACCAGGCATAGGTCTTGGCGCTCGTGGAGTCGCTACCACGTGCTGTGATCATCGGGGAGGCCTATCCCTGTCCGTACTTCATGGCTGACCGAACCGCTGTGGGACCGATTTTCAAGCCCTCCTGCGCCTGCAGAACCTCTTTCCACCTCCTCGTCGGCTGCCACGAATGTTGCGCCACCGCCGCGGTGTCACGGTGAGGAAAGTCATGCGGGTGCGCGGGTGGCCCGGAGGAAGCGGGCGCCCCACTCCTGGACGTGCGCGGCGAACTCCGGCGGGCCCAGGACCTCGAACTCGGAGCCCACGTTGCCCAGTGCCTGAGTCGGCCAGTCGAGAGAGGTCGAAGTCATGGTGAGCCGACAGCTGTCCTGATCGAGCGGTTCGATCGTGCCCCAGCGGCCGATCACCTGCCGCACCCGCGAGGAGGGCGCGTGCACAAGGACCTCGACCGTGTACGGAGCCGGAGGCCCGCTCGCTGCCTGGACGAAGGCCACGGCATCCTCGGCCGGGAGCAGTCGCGGCCGGAAGCGCGTGCCGGTCGCCGTCGGCTCGGTCAGCCGGTCGAGGCGGAAGCTGCGCCAGTCGTGCCGGCCCAGGTCGTAGGCCACCAGGTACCAGCGTCCGCCGAGTGCGACCACGCGGTGCGGCTCGACCTCACGCTCAGTGAGTGCGGAGCCTCTGGCCGTGTAGCAGAACCGCAGCCGCTCCTCGTCCCGGCAAGCCTGGGCGACCGCGGTGAGCACCCCCGCCGCGACGACCGGCCCGGACACGACAGCGGAGAGGGTCATCGCCCGCAGGGCGTCCACCCTGGCCCGCAGCCGGGGCGGCAGGACACGCACCACCTTGGTGAGTGCGCGCAAAGACGCCTCCTCCATACCCGCGATCCCGCTCTGCGCCGCGTCGCCGACGCCCACCGCGAGCGCCACCGCCTCCTCGTCGTCCAGCAGCAGCGGCGGCAGGACGGCGCCGGGCGCGAGCTGGTAGCCGCCGTCGGTGCCCCGGGCCGCGCCGACCGGGTAGCCGAGCTCGCGCAGCCGCTCGATATCGCGGCGCAGCGTCCGCTCGGAGACCCCGAGCCGGTCGGCCAGTTCCAGGCCGGACCAGTGCCGGTGGGTCTGCAGCAGCGAGAGCAGTCTGAGGGTCCGTGAGCTGGTGTTCGCCATGCCGACATCCTGCCTCGACTTCCGGTCAGAAAGTGGCCGGAAGCCTCCCTAGAGTCGATCTCGACGGCCACACCCGAGGTAAGGACCGAAAAATGATCGCCCGTGAGATCCAGCTGACTGCCCAGATCACCGGCACCCCCACACTCGACCATTTCACCGTCGCCAAGACCGAGGTGGACGGCGAGGTTCTGGTACGCACCGACCAGATCGGGCTCGCCGCGACCTACCTGGAGCTGATGCGGGCCGACTGCACCATCCCGGTCCCGGCCTGGCAGCCGGGGCAGCGAGTGGGGGTGGCCGCCATCGGCACCGTGGTCCGATCCGACAGCCCCGAACTCGAGATCGGCGACCTGGTCCAGTCGATGACCGGCTGGAGCGAGTACTCGGCCGGCCCGGCCGGCTCGTACCTCAAGCTCAATCGTGAGCTCTTCGCCGACCCCGGCTACTACCTCGGCCAAGGACCGACCGCCTACTACGGGATGGCCGAGGTAGCGTCCGTCGGCGAAGGCGACGTGGTCTTCGTCTCCGGCGCGGCGGGCGGGGTTGGTTCGCTGGCCGGGCAGATCGCCAAGTGCCTCGGCGCGGCGCGGGTGATCGGCAGCGCCGGCAGCCTGGCGAAGGCCGACTACTTGGTGAACGAGCTCGGCTACGACGCCGCCTTCGACTACCACGACGGCTCTACGGCCGACCGGCTGCGGGAGCTCGCGCCCGAGGGCATCTCCGTCTTCTTCGACGTCGTGGGCGGCGAGCAGTACGAGGGCGCGCTTCAGAGGGCCCGGCCCGGAGCGCGCTTCGCCCTCTGCGGCTCACTGTCCAGCCAGCTCGGTGACGCGGCGCAGCGCTTTCCGCAGCCCGATCGCGCGGCGGCCGAGGCTAGGGGCGTCGAGCTGCTGCCGTTCTCCTGCTACCAGACGCCCGATCAGAGCGCGTCCTGGCGCGAGGCCTTCAGCAGCTGGCTGGGCGAGGGTCGCTTCGTCTACCCGCAGACAGTGATCGAGGGTGGGATCGAGGACGTGCCGCAGGCGTTCCTCTCCCTGTTGCAGGGTTCCTACAAGGGCAATGTCTCGGTGCGGCTGTCGTGACCACACTCTCCCTCCGGGCCCTGAACCGAGCACTGATGGGCCGCCAGTTTCTGCTGCGGCGCACCGATCGCACCCCGTTGGAGGTGATCCGTCGACTGGTTGCACTGCAGGCACAGGAGCCCAACTGGGCCTACGTCGGGCTGTGGAGCAGGATCCACTCCTTCACGCAGCCCGAGCTCACCGCACTGCTGGAGGACCGGCAAGTGGTCCGCTCCGGTCTGCTCCGCAGTACCCAGCACCTCGCCGCAGCCGACGACTTCCGTCGGCTGCGGCCGCTGCTGCAGCCCGTGCTCGACCGCACGGCCGGCTCCCCCCACTTCACCCGGAACAGCACAGGCCTGGACGCGGCGTCCTTGGTGGCCGATGGACTCGGCCTGCTCGCGGGAGGGACGCTGTCGCGCAAGGAGCTGGCCCGGCGGCTGGCCGAACGCCATCCGGGACGCGACGGCCGGATTCTGGCCGGGGAGGTGGAACTGCGCACCCCCCTCGTCCATGGCGCGGCCACCGGCGCATGGGGCTCCTGGGGCAACCGGTCGGCGATCTCGGTCACGCCCGCCGACGTCTGGCTGGGACAGCCGATGGCGCCGGCAGCGACGCCGACTGCCGCCAAGGATTCGGCCAAGGAGCTGATCCGCCGCTATCTGGCCGCCTTCGGCCCGGCCGGAGTGAAGGACGTCCAGGCCTGGTGCGGACTGACCCGCCTGGGCGAGGTCGTCGCGGAGATGCGCGCCGAACTGCGCCGCTACTCCGGCCCCGACGGCAGGGATCTGATCGATCTGGCCGACGCCGAGTTGCCCGACCCCGAGACGCCCGCTCCGGTACGGCTGCTGCCCGCCTTCGACAACGCCCTGCTCGGCCACGCCGACCGGACCCGGGTCATCAGCGACGAGGACCGGAAGCGGGTGATGCCCGGCCAGGCACAAGTACGGCCCACCTTCCTGGTGGACGGCCGGGTGCACGGCACATGGTCCCTCGACACCGGGACGCTGCGGCTCACCCCGTTCCGACCACTCCGCGCCACCGACCGGGCGGCCCTGGAACAAGAAGCCGACCGGCTGCTGCCATTCGCGGGAGGCCGGGCGGTGTCCTACAGCGACCGTTCCTAGCCAGTCTGCGTGAGTGAGTCCTGGACCAACTGTTGCGTACCGGGCGCATCCCGAACGGTGTTGGATGCGCTGGGTTCCCGCTTTCGCGTCCCGTTCGGTGACGGCCCTCCGGGGGGGGCCGGTCCGTTGCGGGTGGGCGGGTTCCCTCACGCCCCCGGTCACCTGGTCCGGCCTGGACGGTCCGATGCCCCGCACGATCACTCCGGTCGTGCGGGGGCGGTGCCGTCCGACGGCTTGCTTCGATGGCGATCGTAGTATGGGTAGATTGCACCTACGCTTTCTTCAAGGAGTCACCGTGGCTCGTCCTCGTGCTGCCGCTCGGACCGTGGATCATCCTGACCTGGCCCAGGTCTCCCTTCAGCAGGTTCTGGAGGCGCTGGTGGATCCCGTGCGTCGCCTGGTGGTGTCGCAGTTGGTTCGGGCGGGTGAGGATCTGAGTTGCGGCACGTTCGAGGCGCCGGTTTCGTTGTCGACGCTCACGCATCACTTCAACGTGCTGCGTGAGGCGGGCGTGATCCGTCAGTACTACGTGGGTACGGCGAAGATGAACACGCTGCGCAAGGACGAGATGGAGCAGCGGTTCCCCGGGCTGCTCTCGGCAGTCATCGCGGCCTCTGCCGCGGAGGCGAAGGAGGCCTGAGCGGGCTGGGTGCGCACCCCGGGTACATATTTCGATGACGCTCAAAATTTGACTGCCATCGAAGTGTGGGGCAGTGTGGATGGTGCCGCGTCACGAATGCGGCTTTTACCCCATCTGCTTCTCTTGTGGACTGGTGCACCATGGCAAAGCTCGTACAGTTCGACCGTCTCGGCGGCGCCGAGGTTCTCTCCCTCCGTGAGGTCGAGGACCGCGCTCCGGGGGCGGGTGAGGTGCGTATCCGTGTCGATGCGATCGGCCTGAACCGGGCCGAGATCATGTACCGGGACGGCGCGTACTTCTACCAGCCGGCCTTCCCTTCCACGCTGGGCTATGAGGCCGCCGGTGTCATCGAGGCCGTTGGTGAGGGCGTGGAGTCGTTCACCGAGGGTGACCTGGTCGCTGTCGTGCCCGCGTTCCTGCAGAGCGAGTACGGCACCTACGGTGACCACGTGATCCTTCCGGCATCGGCCGTGGTTCCCCGCCCGGCGAACGTCGACGCCACGACGGGGGCGGCGGTGTGGATGGCTTACATCACCGCCTACGGCCCGCTGGCCGAGAGCGGCCGGGTGCGCCCCGGTGACTACGTGCTGATCACCGCGGCCTCCAGCAGCGTCGGCCTGGCGGCGATCCAGATCGCCCGCCACATCGGCGCGATCCCGATCGCCACCACTCGCGGCCGGGGTAAGAAGCAGCGCCTGCTGGACGCGGGCGCGGCCGACGTCATCGTGACCAACGACGAGGATCTGCCCGCCCGGATCAAGGAGATCACCGGCGGCGAAGGTGTGCGCCTGGTCTTCGATCCGATCGCCGGGCCCGGCGTCGAGACCCTCGCCCAGGGCATCGCCCCGGGCGGCTTCCTGGTCGTCTACGGCGCGCTCGACCCGCGCACCACCCCGCTGCCGAACGCGCAGTCCTTCCCCGCGCTCAACAGCAGCACCTACACCCTTTTCGAGATCACTGCCGACCCCGAACGCCTCGCCCGAGCCGTCGCGTTCGTCAACGCGGGCCTGGCCTCGGGCTCCTTCACCCCGGTCGTGGACCGCACCTTCGATCTCACCGAGATAGCCGAGGCTCACCGCTACATGGAGGCCAACGGCCAGGTCGGCAAGATCGTCGTCACCGTCGGCCACGGCGCGGCCTGACGCATCCCGGCCCCGCGCCGGACACACCCCAGCCTCAAGGCCTTGTGCGGTCCGCGCCCCTCCACGGGGGCGGACCGCCCGGAGGGCGCCGCATCCGCCCGCCTCCGGAGACGGGACCTTTGTCGATCACATGCATCCAAGGAGTCAGATATGAACCGCGCTGTCCGTTTCCATGAGACCGGTGGCCCCGACGTCCTGCGCCTGGAAGAGGTCCCTGTCCCCGCGCCGGGACCGGGCGAGGTCCTCATCCGCACCCGGGCGTTGGGCCTGAACCGGGCGGAGTCGATGTTCCGGCTCGGCCAGTACGGCATCGACCCCGTCTTCCCCTCCGGGATCGGGTACGAGGCCGCGGGCGTGATCGAAGCTCTCGGGGACGGCGTAAGCGGGCTGAGCGTGGGCGAGGCGGTCAGCGTGGTGCCCTCGTTCGCCATGACCGACTACCCCATGCACGGCGAGGCGGTCCTCGCGCCCGCCGGCGCTGTCGTCGCCCACCCCGAGCGTCTGTCGTTCGAGGAGGCCGCGTCGGTGTGGATGCAGTTCGTCACCGCCTACGGCGGCCTGGTGGACCTCGCGGGCGTCCGGGCCGGGGACACCGTCGTGATCTCCGCGGCGTCCAGCAGCGTCGGCCTGGCGGCCATCCAGGTCGCCCACAAGGCTGGGGCCAGGGCCATCGCCCTGACTCGCACCGGCGCCAAGCGCGAGCAGCTCCTGGCGGCCGGGGCCGACGAGGTCATCGCCACCGCCGAGGAGGACGTCGCCGCACGCGTGGGTGAGCTGACCGGCGGGAAGGGCGCCCGGGTCATCTTCGACCCCGTCGGCGGTCCGGCCCTGGCCGACCTGGTCGAGGCCGCCGCCCACGAAGCCGTCATCGTGGTCTACGGCGTTCTCAACCGCACGCCGACCCCGCTGAACGTCGGTGAGGTCCTCTTCAAGCACCTCACCATCCGCGGGTTCGAACTCTTCGAGATCACCACCGACGACCGTCGGCGGGCCGAAGCGGTCGCGTTCGTCAGCGACGGCCTCGCCAAGGGAGAGCTCGCCCCCGTGATCGACAGGACGTTCCCCTTGGAGGCCATCGCGGACGCCCACCGCTATCTGGAGGCCGGCGGCCAGGTCGGCAAGATCGTCATCGCCGTCGACCAGCACGAGGACCGGTCATGAAATGCGGCGCCAACGTCGCCTGACGCGTCATCGCCTACGGCGACGAATGAATCCCCATGCTCCGCCCCCACGCCCTCGACCACATCACCGAGTTCAAGAAGACCGCTCGCAATCCTGGCACCGACGAGCCCATCCCCGTCACCCTCTTCGGCGGCGAACTCCACGACGTCGACGCCTACGCGACCGCCGGAGCAGGCCGCGTCCTGTTCTGGGTCCGTCCCCAGGACACCGCAAGAATGACCACCACCGTGAACCACATCGCCCTGAGCCTCGGCAGCCGCCTGCGCTGAGCGCGTGTACGCGACCTGTGGCGGACGTGGTCAAGGCGTCTTCGGCCCGTTGGTGCGTAAATCCTTACCGCCGGCCTCCCCTCGCCGGCCGAACCGATGCCCGGCCGGGACAGCGAGCGGCAGCCGTGCACCAGCTTCCACTCCGGCAAGGCCGACAGCCCCGGCTACACGCAGGAGCAGGCCGCCGAAGTGCGCCGGTTCCAGGCGGAGCTGCTCCGGCTTGGCTTCGTCCACTTCAAGCGACAGCGTTTGTCTGTGAGTTTCGACAGCAGTTGCTGATCACGTAGCTCGCGATTGTTCAAGGGAAATGAAGGCACTGCCGTGTTAGGGGCTCGCGTGGGACGCCTGGTTTGGGGTCACCGAGATCGATAGGGTGTGATGGTGATCGACGTGTCTGCTGTGCCTGACTCTCAACGCGCCGCGGTGGCCATCGTGACGAGCCCAGATCGCGAGGTGCTGCTTCAGCTGCGAGATGACATTCCTGGGATTGCACATCCCGGATTCTGGGGTTTCCCTGGAGGGTCACTGGAGCCAGGTGAGGAGCCTTTGGCGGCGATCAAGCGTGAGCTTCGCGAAGAGACTGGCATGCGTGTGCAGGTTGCCCGCCCACTCTTCGAGTTGATCGACGCACTCGAGGACGGAGGGAATGGAAAGCTCCTCACTGTCTTTCACATCCATCACTCGGGCTCGGTGCGGGATCTGGTGGTTGGGGAGGGGCGAGAGCTGAGGTTCTTCCCGCTCACGGGCCTCCCCGCCCGGGTGCCCGCGCATGTCGTGGAGGCCGTGAAACGCTTCCTTGACTGTGGCGCCGACGCGGCCATTACGTGTCAGTGAAACTGCTCATCAGCACGGATCACCCCGCCTCGGCGTGTTCCGCTCGTGCTCGGGTGGTGGCGAGCCGGTAGGAGTCGGTGCCGGTCTCGATGATGGTGCCGTTGAAGGTCAGGCGGTCGACGATGGCCGCGCAGAGGCGGGGGTCGGTGAAGGTCTTGGTCCAGCCGCCGAAGGATTCGTTGGAGGCGATGGCGACGCTGTTCTTCTCCTCGCGTTCGGTCAGGACCTGGAAGAGGAGTTCGGCGCCGTGGCGGTCGAGTTCCATGTAGCCGAGTTCGTCGATGCAGAGGAGGTCGACGCGGCCGTAGCGGGCGATGGTCTTGGTCAGCTGCTTCTCGTCGGCGGCTTCGACCAGCTCGTTCACCAGCTTCGTGGCGAGCGTGTAGCGGACGCGGTAGCCCTTCATCGCGGCCTCGGCGCCCAGAGCGATGAGCATGTGGGACTTGCCGGTGCCGGAGTCACCGATCAGGCAGAGTGGCTGGCTCTTCTTGATCCACTCGCAGCTGGCCAGGGTGTGGATAGTCGCCGCGTCGATGTTCGGGTTGGCGTCGAAGTCGAAGGTCTCCGCTTATCCGGGGTCGGTGGCCGCGGCGACCATATTTGTGCAGTTCGTAGCGCTGCCGACGGTGTCCGTAGCGTGGACGCCACTCTGGTTCAGGCGTCGAGGCTGGGCCTTGTCCAGAGCGTGATGTCGCTGCTTGTCGCGACGGCGAGTGTGCGTCCGGAGGAGGAGAAACCGACGGTTCGCAGTTCGGAGTAGTTGGCGTGGAAGATGTGCCACCACTTCTCACCGGCGGGACCACGGCAGAGTCCTCCATCGGCCGAGAGGAGAACGCGGTGGTGCGGCCAATCCGGGCTGACGACCTCAACGGTCCATCCGTCCTCGGTGGTGGAGTGGAGGCCGCCGCCGAACAGGCCAGCGATCCGAACCTCAGTGCCAGCGAGCGGTCCGAGTCCAGGACAGGACAAGTTGGGGCCAGTTGGTGTGCTGTGATCGGGGTCGGGGTCGTGGTCACGGACGAGTCGCTGCCCCGTGGAGGCGTCGAAGACGCCGTGACCGTTGCTGGAGACGACCATCAGGAGGTCGTTTCCGCTGGCGGGGTCGATCCCGAAGCCGACTCCGAGTAGCCCGCCGATGGGCAATCGCCGCTCGGAGACGGGCTGCCAAGGGTGTGGTGCCGGAATGACGGGGGCAGCGAGGAAACGATCCCTCAGCTGCTGCTGGTATTCGGAGAGCATCGTGTCCTCAGGATGGATGTCCCAGACTCGGCCGGGGCAGCTTACTGGTGGTTCAGAATCAGCTCGTCGTGGACCGGGGCTGCAGTCATTCGTCGATGCATTGAAGGATGTGCGTGAAGTCGCCGGTCTCGACCAGGCCGACGAGGACCTGGGTCATATTGCTGATGCCGGCGTCGCGGACGATGAGGCCATCCGAGCACGAGAAGTATGCGCCGCCGAGGGCCTCCCCGGTCACCGCCCACCGCTTCATGATGGTCTCCACCTGAGTGAGGGTGATGACGGTCGCACTCCACCGGGTTCCGTCGTTGAGGTCCACGAAGACATCGATGTTGTCCACCGATTCCAAGTCCTCGCCGGCATCCGGCAGGAACGCCGCCTCGAAGTGCTCCGTGCGGACTCTGTACCAGGGTCCGTCCCATCTGCCCGCTTGTTCGTTGTGGCTCACCGGGCGAGTGTGCCGGGCTGATCCTCCGGCCTCAACTGCATTGTTCTGGCGCTCTGCCGACTGTAGCGGCTGGCCTGTCGTTCACCGGGGCGCGTCGCCGCGTTCCCGAAGCCGACGCTGGAGGCGAAGGATCTCGCCGTGGGCGGCGGCCAGCCGTTGTTCGAGCTCTTGGACGCGCTCACGGTGAGCGGCGCGTTCGCGGCGGAGGGCCTCGGTGAGGCTATGGATCACCGTGCCGTCGTCGGCTGACGGGTCCTGACGGAGGGGACGGTGGTCAGCCCGTTGCTGGCCGCGCAGGGTTTCGATGCGTTTGCGCAGGTCGGTGTGGGCGTAGAGGAAGTCCGGGCTGACGCCCGCCGCGCGGGCGACAGCCCGGAAGTTGATCTCCTCGCCTGCTTTGACCAGTCGCCGGATACCTGCCTCTGCTCGCTGGACGGCCTGCTCGTGCTCGTCCTGGGCTGCCTGCCGTAGGGCGGCAATGCGCCGGTTCTCGGCTGGGGCAGCGTCAGGGACCGAGGTGGTCGGGCGGGTGGTCATGCGGGCTATGTCCCTTTGTGAGCAGGTGTATTGACGGTGTACTGGTAGCCGGTGCGACCGAGCACGCCGGTGCCGCGGACGACGGCGGTGCTGTCGGCCGGCTGGGCTTGTAGGGCGGTGATTTCCAGGCGCATGCTGCGGATCTCCGCGTTGCGCTGTTCCAGCCAGACGTTGGCCTCGCTCATTAGCTCTCCGTAGCGGTCGGCGTGTCGGGCCTTCCGGGATGCGACCAGGGACTCGGTCTCGGTGAGCTGACGTTGGATGTCGGGCAGGAAGGTGCGGTCGGTGGCGAAGTGGTCGCAGCCGTGGCAGGCATTTCCCTTGTCGCAGGAGCGCGTGGGCGGCAGCAGGCAGTAACCGTTGGGCAGGATGCGGTCGGTGCGGCGGTCGAGTTGGACCAGGTCGAGCATGTCTCGGCGGTCCATGCCCATCTCGCGCCCGTCACGGCCGATCTTGGCCAGGGCGAGGAACTCGCGCTCGGCGGTGCTGGTCAGGGTCGCCGCGTAGCGCATCGTCATTTCCGGAGAGAGATGACCGAGGTAGCGCTGGACAACGTGGATAGGCGCGCCGGCGTTGATCAGGGTGGTCGCCTTCGTGTGGCGGAGCCGGTGGCTGCGTGAGTAGAGCAGGAACTCGCCGCAGGAGTCGCGCAGGTCCAGGTGGTGGCTGAACTGCTTCAGGACGCGGTTGTAGTTGCTGGTCTCCCAGGACTTGGTGCCGTGCCGGTTGCCGGTGGTCTTCGGGAACAGGTAGCGGACCGTTCCGGTGGGGCCGAGGTTCCACTGTTCGCGCACCCATGCCTGTTGTTCCCGCACGATCTCGACGACGTCGCGGCCGACGAGGATGGTGTTCGGCGCCCCGTCGATCTTCGTCTGTTGGTAGCGGAGCCGGGCGACCATCCCACCCTCGGGGACGGCGGTGGTGTCGAGGCCGGGGATGTCGGAGAGCGGCTCGAAGTCCATCAGCAGCACCTCGCTGGCCCGGCGCCCGGTCCTCATCACCTGGGCCGCCATCACGCTAATGACCCGCCGCATCACCCAGAAGAAGCCCCCCACAGGCCAGGCCCTTAACCCGCCCGACCTGACACAAGCAGCCTGAACCGGATATCAAGCGGGCCGTTGTGCCCTCTCAAGCGCGGCCTGGACTTCTGCGAAGCGTTTCGCACCCTGCACTTTGCCCGCGTATCCTGCCATGTCGCTGAGGGCATAGGCGGTGGTCTTGAACCCGTCAGTCTGGTGGAACTCGGCACCCCAGTTGCCGAGCGTTACATGCGTGACCTGCTCCAACGGCAACCGCTGAGTACCCCACGGGTTGACCGCGACAACCAGCCCAGGACCGATCTCAAGCCGGACTCGCAATATCACCCACCAGAAGAAGCAGCAGGCACCCGCTGCCAGTCCAGTCCACACGCCTGCGAGCCGGACACCCGCCCACGTCGGTGCCAGCACCCACCAGAACCAGCACCGAGCAGCTGCGAACACAACAACGGCCGACATGACATACACCGCGGGACGTGAACCCCCGGCGACACGCCACACCGCGACCTCTTCCCCACCTAGGTCTCCCATGGCGCCATTGTGGCTGGCCTCGTTGATTTCTAGGAACAGCGTTTATCGACGTTTTCCGGAGGCAGTTGGTGATCCACCGGCTCTGGAATGTCGAGGAGAAATGACGGCACTGCCGTGCTCCGAACGTGGGACGGCCAGCCGCCCGTCAGAGCGGCTGGCCGTCGAGGCAGGTAGGACCTGTCCGGTGGATCAAGGTGGGCGGATTGCCCCTGTCCCCGTCCAGCGCCGCCGTGCGACACGGGCGTCACCGCCGACCGATAAGAACGGAAGGAGTCCGTCGCCTGCTGACCTGCCCGCGCCGTTAGCCGACCCGCCGGGCCAGCACCTGTCCCGGCCAGTCCTCGGACAGGAAACGGTCGGTGGGGGTGAAACCGTTGCGCTCGTAGAACGCGACCAGTTCGCCTCCACCGCCCGCCCAACAGTCGACCCGCAGCAGCTCCACACCGGCCCGCCGGGTCTCCTCGGCGGCATGGGCCAGCAGCGCCCGCCCGATGCCCAGACCGGCGTGCCGTCGGTCGGAGACCAGCAGCCGGACGTACCGCTCGGGTTCCTCCGCCGGCGCGATCGGCATCTGCGGGCTGGGTCCGGAGTCCAGCACCAGGACTCCGACAGGTGTTCCGTTCATCTCCGCGATGTGTGGAGCGTTATCGGTGATGTATCGCTCCACACGCTCCACCCCGCCGGGCTTCTGCGAATACGGTGTCGTGCCCCACTGTTCGGTATTGCCGCGATCGTTCATCCAGGCCACCGCGGAGTCGAGCATGTCCAGAATGGCCGGTGCGTCGGCCAGGCTGCCTGGTCTGATCCGTATGCCGTATGTGGTGCCGTTCACGGCGGAAGCCTAAGCGCTGTCGGGCGGATCACGGGCGAAGCCATAACCTTCGCAGGTAGCGGTGGTTCTGGCGCGAGCTGTAAGCCTTGTCGCCACTGAGGTGGCCCAGTCGTGTGCGCGGGTGCCCGCCCCGTGGCGGACACTCTGCCTAGCGGCAAAGGTCAGCCAGCCTTTGCGGGCTCCTCAGCTCGTGCCCGGGTGCTGGCCAACCGGTAGGAGTCGGTGCCGGTCTCGATGATCGTGCCGTTGAAGGTGAGGCGGTCGACGATGGCTGCGCAGAGGCGAGGGTCGGTGAACGTCTTGGTCCAGCCGCCGAAGGACTCGTTGGAGGCGATGGCGACGCTGTTCTTCTCCTCGCGCTCCGTCAGGACCTGGAAGAGGAGTTCGGCGCCATGACGGTCCAGTTCCATGTAGCCCAGCTCATCAATGCAGAGGAGGTCGACGCGGCCGTAGCGGGCGATGGTCTTGGTCAGCTGCTTCTCGTCGGCGGCTTCGACCAGCTCGTTCACCAGCTTCGTGGCGAGCGTGTAGCGGACGCGGTAGCCCTTCATCGCGGCCTCGGCGCCCAGAGCGATGAGCATGTGGGACTTGCCGGTGCCGGAGTCACCGATCAGGCAGAGCGGCTGGCTCTTCTTGATCCATTCACAGCTGGCGAGGGTGTGGACGGTCGCCGCGTCGATGCTCGGGTTGGCCTCGAAGTCGAACGCCCGCAAGGACTTCTCCCGCGGGAAGCCCGCCGCCTTGATCCGTCGCTCAGATCGGCGGCGGGCCCGGTCGTCGCACTCGGCCATCAGCAGTTCGGCCAGGAAGCCCCGGTAGCTCATCTGGTCCTTCAGCGCCCGCTCGGCGATGTCGGAGAACTCGTTGCGGATCGACGGCAGCCGCAGCAGGCGGCAGGCGCTGTCGATCCGCCGGATGGGGACCGAGTAGCGGTTGGTGCGGACCGGGATCTGGCCCTAGCGGTCGACCCGGGGAGTGAACAATCGGCCCGTCTCGAACGGTTCCTCGGGCAGCGGCATCAGCAGCGGCTGCTCGATGGCGAAGTACTCCGCGACCGTCTTGGGCCTGGAGCCGATGCGGCGGGCGTCGTCCTGCCGGTCCCACTGTTCGACCATCTCGTTGAGCTCGGCGAGCGAGGAGACCTCTGGGACGGGAACGAAGTGGTTGCGGCGGAAGTAGCCGATCATCCCTTCGACTCCGCCCTTCTCGTGGGCGCCTTCGATGCCGGGTCGGCATTAGAAGCTCTCGATGCCGAAGTGCGAGCGGAAGGCGATCCACCGGTCGGCCTCCGTTCTCGCCCGGCTCTGCCCCAGAACCCGGGAAACGGCGGCCTTCAGGTTGTCGTAGCGGACCTTGGTCCTCGGAACCCCGCCCAGTGTCCGCAGTGCGTGGACGTGGCCTTCGAAGAAGGCTTCCTGGCCGCAGGGGGCGAACACGCGGTGGACGGCCTTGCCCGAGTACGAGAGCCGGAAGGAGAACAGGTAGCAGGTCACCAGCTCGCCGGCCAGACGCACGGTCACGTCCCCGAAGTCGACCTCCGCCTCATGGCCGGGCAGGTGAGTCTGCGGGACGAATGCCTCCAGCGGTGCCTTGCCGGACTCGACTAGGTTCTCGGGCTTCCGGCCGGCGACGTAGTAGCGCACCACACCGTAGGAGACGTCCGCCCCGTGCTCCTCGACCAGCCGGTGGAAGATCCGGGTGACCGTGTGCCGCTGCTTGCGCGGCGCGTCCAGATCCGCCCGCAGGATCTCGTCGATCACCGCCTTGTACGGGTCCAGCGTGGTGGCACGGGGCGGCAGCTTCTTACGAGGCTCTGGCCAGGACGAGTCCAACGCCTTGCGTACCGTCCGCCAGGTCACGCCGTGCTTGCGCTCAAGCTCCCGCATCGACATGCCGCCGCGATGGTCACGCCGGATCGCCGCGTACAGCTCGACCTTCGACATCTGCGGCATGACCAGGACCTTTCACCAGGAGCATCCCGATGCTGCCCTGGCAAGAACCCCAGCGCCTCCCGAACTCATCAACATCACCCGACCGTGGTTCTGAGCGCCTCCCAAACCCGTCGACAAATGACGTCACTACTGCTCGATAAAGCCACCGGCTGAGCACCGAAGTGGCGACGCACCCATACCGGGCGACCCTCGACAGCGGTGTGGTGGCAGCGCGGATGGCACTCAAGCACGCACACGAAGCTGCCCGGGACGAGGCGGCATAGCCATGTCCGACCCCGGGTCGATATCCCGCCTCGACAAGCTCCGGGCTCTTCAGGAGTGGCTGGACTGGCAGTTGCGCCAGACCCGGGGCCGGATCCAGCAGCTCGAAGCCCAAGAACGGCAGGGCCGGTAGCGGCGGGCGCCGGAGCGGCAGCGCGGAGCGACCGCCGTGCGCTGGCCCGTCCCGATCTCGTCCGCACGCCCCCCACCCGAGACCCGGGCCCGCCCGAGGCCCCCGCGCACACCCACTCCGGATGAGGACCACAGGGCCCGAGAGGCGCACTCCCAGCTCGGCCGACGGCCCTGGTGCGGTGGCTGCCGCTGCCTCGCCGGTTCTGCCGTGACTCGCTAAGTCTACGATTGTATACTTACTGGTGTGGCCGCCCGCTGCTCGCACCGTCGGGGCGCGAGGGTGGCCGGCTCAGGAAAGGAAACAGGACATGAACCTCGATCTCACCGGCAAGCGCGCGCTGATCACCGGCTCCAGTGCCGGGCTCGGCGAGGCGACGGCCAGGATGTTGGCGGCCGAAGGCGCAGCCGTGGTGATCCACGGACGCGACAAGGACCGGGTGGAGGCGGTCGCGGCGTCGGTCCGTGCGGCCGGCGCAACGGCCGCCACGGCGCTGGGCGACCTGGCCACCGACGCCGGCGCCGCCGATGTCGCCCGGGCTGCCACCGCCGACGGCCCCATCGACATCCTCGTCAACAACGCCGGCTTCTACCGTCACCTCTCGTGGGCGGAGGCGACGCCCACGGAGTGGAATGACACCTACAACGTCAATGTCGTCTCAGGCGTGCGGATGATCCAGCACTTGGTCCCGGCGATGCGCGAGCGCGGCTGGGGACGCGTGGTCACCATCGGCGGCGGCCTGGCCTCCCAGCCGATGAACACCCACCCGCAGTACAACGCCACGCTCGCCGCCCGCCACAACCTCGCCGTCTCACTGGCCCGTGACCTCAAGGGCACGGGCGTCACCTCGAACGTGGTGTCCCCCGGCGCGATCCTCGTGGACAGCGTGAAGGACCTCGTCACACAGATCGGACCCGCCCGCGGCTGGGGCCGGACCTGGGAGGAAATCCACCCGAACGCCGTCGATGCCCTCATCCCCAACGACCAGAACCGCTTCGGCGAACCGGACGAGATCGCGGCAGCAGTCGCCTACCTGTGCAGCCGGCACGCGCAGTACGTCAGCGGAGCCACCATCCGCGTCGATGGCGGCCTCATCCGCTCTGCCTTCTGAACGCCCCGTACCCCTCACACCGGCGACATCGCCATCTAGGCTCCGGAGCCCGGGACCCGGGCTTGACCCGTCACTGGTTCGAGCATGTCGGCCAGCAACTGAGCGAGGCGGTCGTCGTCGGCCGCCGCCAGCGCGCCGACACCGACGACGGTGCGCAACAACCACGTCCCCGCGGCCAGTGCCAGCCCCAACTGGGCACGGACGTCGGCTTCCGAGCCGCCGATCAGCCCCGCCAGCCGCGCCCCCACATGCGCCTCGATCCCCCGCCGGACGATGCCGGCCGCCTCGGGGTCCGACGCGGAGCGCAGCATCAACAGGAACGGATCGAGGCGCTCAGCGCCGGGTGCCGTGCGCTCGGCAAGGGACCGGGCCATCGACTGCGTCAAATCGTCGCGCTGGGTGCCCACGACGGTCGGCGGCTCGAAGCAGCGGTCGACCGTCTCGGCGAACAGGCCCTGCTTCGAGCCGAAGTAGCGATTGATCATCATCGCCGTGACGCCCGCCCGCTCGGCGATCTGCCGGACCCCCGCCCGGTCGTATCCGTGCTCCGTGAACTCCACGGCCGCGGCGGCCAGGATCGCTTCACGCGTCGCCGCCGCGTCCCGCCGGCGAGGCGGCTGTTCACCAGTCATGAAAACCAGCATACGGCGCGCTGTCTACGACCGTAGACAGCGCACAACAGCGTCGTGCGGCAGCTGCTGTCCGGGCCGGGCCTGTGCGGCGATGCGGGCAGCCCAGGCCGGCAGCCGGGCGACGCGTTAGGCTCATTTTGTAGGCACGTGTTGCGGCCGCGGAGGCGGTCATGGGCCAGAACGTCAGGTACCCGACGCCGTCACAGGCCGAAGGGGAGAGGCTGGAAGGGAACACGGATCCCGCCGAGGCCGAGTATCCCGCCATGTGGCGCACCCGGGCCGTCCCAGGCGGAGGGTGAGAGCCTGGCGGAGCACACCGAGAGCTGGCAGAGGCGGCGGCCGTACGGTAGGGATCCTTGCCGGTTCGCCCCGGTGAGACCGGCAAGGCCACCGTTCGCCAGGACGGTTCCGAGGCACTCGGGACGTGCCTGCGTTCGGTTGTCCCTTTCGCGCGCCCGCACTCGAAGGAGGTGCGCCCGGTATGGATTCGGAACGTGCCGGCCGTTTGGTGTCGGCGCTTCGTGCCCGTGGCGTGATGGCCCATCTGGTAGAGGCGGGTGTCTACGAGTTCGGGATCCGGGTCGTCCTCGACGAGGGAATCGAGGCGCTGTGGGACGTCGACGGGGCCTCGGGGCTCGACGCGGAAGTCGTCAGCGACGGAGTGCTCATCGGCTTCGTACCCCATGTGCCCGGTTCGGAGAGCTTCACCGAAGAGCAGCTCGTGGAGAGCATCGCCACGACGCAGTACTCGGCGGAAGGGCTCCGCCCGCCCAGCGACACGCCCACCCCGACCCCACCGCCGACCGGCGAGGCCGCGCCGTCGCACGGTCCAGCGGTCACCCCGCCAGTCGCTCGCTACCAGCGCCGGGCGCACTGGATCCGGCGCGGCAAAGAGGACGGTCCTCGGCGCTGACCAGGTACCTGGCGCATCGCCCGAGGCGCCCGCCTGCGACGCGGTCGGCCGCCGTCTCCTCAAAGGACATCGTCGCACGCGTGTGGACCTTTCGGTCCATAACTGGCGCCCTCAGGGCATGAAGGGCGGTGAAGGGCGGACCTGTGTCGCATGCCGGCCTGGACAACAGCGCACTTCAGCCTGTGCGCACCGCGCCTCGCTCCCCCGGCCCGCACGTCGTCGACGGCGACACCGGAGCGACCGACGCCGACGAGGAAGAAGGAGACGAGGGCGGCGGCGAAGAGCGATCCGCCTGCCCACACATAGGCGGGCGAATCATCGGAGACGAACCGGAGTCGTTGTCCGGCAGCACGGAGACATGTGTCGCCTCGGCACCCGCGGCATACGTGGGAGAACCCGCTCCCCGGGCGGCGACACCTCATCTTGTCTCAGGGTGGGCTCACCATATGAGACTCGCGGTGAATATCCATTCCAGAACTGCTACGTTTCGTGACATTCCGAAGCACACCGCCGGCCCTTCAGCAGGCATCTGACAGCGCGGCACCAGGGAGTGGAATGAGCAAGGAGACGTTCAGCCGCCTGCTGCGTGAGGCACGGCAGCGGTCTGTGCTCACACTGGAGCGCCTTGCGGAGGCTTCGGGGGTGAGTGTCCGGGCCATCAGCGACATGGAACGTGGCCGGAGCCTTCCGCGCCAGTCGACTCTGGGCGACTTGATGGACGCTCTCGAACTGGACGAGGGCGAGCGTCGGCGCCTTGTGCAGGCGTCCACGTTGCGGGCGCAGCAGGTTCCCCGGCAACTGCCTCCCGATCTCGCGGTGTTCCGTGGTCATGAGAAGGCACTGAAGGCCGTGCACGGAACCATGGACCAAGTCACCGGGGACGGCAGGCATGTCGTGATCGCCGCGGTGGGCGGTATGGCTGGGGTGGGCAAGACCACACTGGCAGTGCACTGGGCTCACCAGGTGGCGGATCGCTTCCCCGACGGCCAGCTGTATGTGAACCTGCGCGGGTTCGAGGAGTCCTCACGCCCTCTGGACCCAGGTGAGGCCCTGGGAGGGTTCCTGCGGGCACTCGGGGTACCGAGCAGCGACATACCGCCCGGTACCCGGGAGCGCGGTGTCCTGTTCCGGGAGCGGACCGCATCCCGGCAGTTGATCGTCGTTCTGGACAACGCGCGGGACGCCGAACAGGTCAGGCCGCTGCTGCCCCCTGCCGGCTGCCTGTCCCTCATCACCTCGCGGAACCAGCTGCCCGGCCTGGCCGCGGAGGAGGGCGCCTCCACGATCAGCCTGGATCTGTGGACACAGGAAGAGGCTCTCGCCGCGCTCGCCGCCCGGATCGGTGACGACCGGTGCCGGTCCGAGCCGGACACTGCCGCCGAACTCGTCGAACTCTGCGGGTACCTGCCACTGGCAGTCGCCGTCGTCGGCGCGCAGCTGAGCGGAAGCCCACAGTTGTCGTTGCGCTACAGCGTCCGTGAGCTGCGGAAGGCCCGGCCGCGGCTGGACGCCCTTGCGGCCGATGACCGGCGGGTCGATGTCAGGGCCGTGTTCTCGTGGTCCTACCGGGCGCTCGACCAGGAGTCGGCACGGTTCTTCCGATATCTGGCGGCTCATCCCGGACCGGCGGTGTCCGCCGAGGCTGCCGCTTCCCTCGCGGGCGTGGAGATGCCGACGGCGAGGCGGCGTCTGCGTGAGCTGACCGCAGCCAGCCTGCTCTCGCGGGACGCCGAGGGCCGCTACGTGATGCACGACCTGATCCGGGCCTACGGCATCGAACTCATGCAGCAGGAGAAGGACGACCGCGTCGGCGCCGAAATCCGCCTGCTGGACTACCTGCGCCACAACGCCTACGCCGCCGGCCGGTTCGTCTCGCGTTTCCCCTCCGAGGTGGGCGATGCACCGGCGCCGGGCGTCGTGCATGTCACCGTCGACCATCGCGAGGAGGGACTGGACTGGTTCCACCGGGAGGAGTCGTCCGTCGCGACCGCTCTGCGCAGCATGCAGGATCCGCGGCTGCTCCGTCATCGTGTGAACCTGACGTTGGAATGGATGGGCTACAACGCGGCGGCAGGGCGCTGGGCCGAGGAGGTCTCGGCTTCGCGCATCGGGCTCGACGCAGCCCTTGTCCTCGACGACCCGGTCGCCATCGCGCGGACCGGCGCGCACCTGGCGCGCGCCATGGTCGAGACGGGGCAGATGAACGAGGCTGACGAGCCCATCGGCATGATGCTCGGGCAACTGCGGCGGCTGCCCACGGAGCACCAGGCCCGCGTCGAGCGCAATGTCAGCTTTCTGCGTGGTCGTCAGCAGCGCCACGAGGAGGCACTGCAGCACGCGCGCAGGAGTCTGGCGATCGCCCGCAGACTCTCTCGGACCGGCGAGATCGCGCGCACGCTCATCGGTGTGGGTTTCTGCCTCGCCATGCTCGGCCAGTACCAGGAGGCCATTGCCACGTGCGAGGAAGCGGTGCCCATGCTGCGGGAGGTGAAGGACCGCAGCGGCGAAGCATCCGTCTGGGACTCCATCGGCCTTGCCCAGCAACATTTGGGTCGTCTCGATGCCGCCGTCATCAGCTACGGGAAGTCGCTGCGGATCCTCGAAGAGGTCCGCGACGATTACATGCAGGCTGAAACCCTGGACCACCTCGCATCCGCCCTGCTGGAACTCGGAGACCATTCACAGGCGCGGGCGCACTGGATGCGAGCCGCCGACCTGCTCACCGGTCTACGTGTTCCTCGCGCCGCGGCACTGCGGGCCAAGGCGGAGGCTGTTCCGCAGTCCGAAGTCCACTCCACCCGCTGAGAAGGCGGCAGGCGCTCTGGCGGACTGCGAGGTGGCCGAGGGACTGGGCGATGCGTCGGCGACAGGATGCGTTTCCCTCCCCGCCCGAAGCCGGGGATACCCACGCAAGATCAGGGACGGAGCCCGAGGCTCTCCGGGAATGCTTCCAAGAACTCCCGATGACGTGGGCGACCCCCCTCCAGGACCTTGACGGCGTCGTCCAGATCCAGCTGTTCGTCTTCACTGCGCTCGACGAACCACAGGGTCTCGACCGAGACTTCGGCCAAGGCTTGTGTCAGGGACGAGTATCAAGGCCCCCCAGCAGGTCCCGGAAGCAGAGGTCGGCTCCTTCTGTCGCATGCATGCGTTGAGCGTGCTGCCCCTTCGATCTCGCTTGCCGGCCTGTCCGTCCTGCAGGGTCGGTGATTCCGGGGGCAGACCCGGTCCGGGCCAGGACGGTTTGGGTGCACCGGCTGGTGGCACGGTCTTCGCGTCGACCGGTATCAGTCCAGAGTGAGCTGCCAGTAGGCCGATTCGCGAGAACCGTCGTCCGGTGGCGCCACCTCCACCGTGATCGGCATCCCTTTCCTGCTCCCGGTGACGCGTACCGGCACGGTGACGCTCTTGCCTTCGTCAAGCCGCGACAGGAGTTCCGTGCCCGCCTCGAGGCGGTTGAGCCAGTCGCTCGTGCTTCCGTCGTCGGGCCCGTAGTCGTCGAGAGGCTCTCCGGCACGTATGACAAGGGGGGCAGGGCCGTACTCTGAGGCAGTTTCGTCCGCTGAGCTGCCGCCGAGGCTGATCGCCGTGTCCGTTCCGTTCTCGTAGGTGACGGTGAAGCTGTAGGCACTCCCGTGCGAAACCCGCCGTGGCGCACTGACGGTCACCTTGAGACCGTCTTCGTATCGCGCGGTGGTACCGGGTGACAGAGGGTCGGCCACGCTACCGGAGGCACCGTCAGCTGCCTCCTCGATCTGGCCGTATCCGTCCAGGCCCTTTTCCATCTCCGAGAGACCCCACAGCCCCAGCAGTCCCAGAGCAAAAAGTCCGAGCAGGGCCGTAATACAGCCCACATGCCACATCCGGCCCGTCCCGCTGCCACCGCTCGTGAGCCCCTCTTCCGTGTCCATGCAGGCCAGGCTAGGAAGCACAGTCCCCCGCACACCTGAGCGCTGCTACTCATGCCTGGGTGAGTAGTGCTTCGATCTGCCCGGCAGACCGCACGGATCGCCTCGGGCGAGGTCGGGGTGCCCACCGCTGACTGCGTCGGCGGCATCGCCGCGCATCGGATGCCGTTCCGCCGGGTGACCGGTGACGAGGCATCCGGTCGGCCCGCTCGTGAACGCGGCACGCCGCATCGACTGCGGGGCAAGCTGCATGCGAACTGCCTGTTCTCGCAGCCGTGGGTCCGGTGGGATGGGAGTCAGGCTCAAGGGCGCCCCCTTGGTCCGCATGGCAATGCTCAACGGCCCGGAACGGGGCACCTATGAACACGCAGACCCAGAGCGCCTTCTTCTCCGCCGAAGAGGCCGTCCACCACCCGCCGTCGATCGGCGCCACCGTTCCGTACGAGCCGGTGAACGATTCGAGGCTCGTCGGACGTGATGGCGAGCTGGAGGTGCTGCGGGCCTTCGTGCGCGACGCTCTGACCGACGGTGCCACCCTGGTCGTTCGCGGCGCCGCGGGATCGGGAAAGTCGGAGATCCTGGAAGCCGGTGCCGGGTCGGCAGCCGCCGCCGGCGCGCGGATACTGCGGTGCACCGGCATACGCGGTGGCCGTCCGCCCGAGCTCTCCGGTCTGCTTCAGGTCCTCTGGCCTGTCCTGGGGGATGCGCGTCGGCTCCTGACCGGCCGGCAGTTCCACGCCTTGGAGACGCTGCTGGTCGATGGCGCCCCGGCTCCGCAGGACCGGGGCCGGATGTCGTTCGCCGTTCTCGGCGCTCTTGAGGCGGTCAGCGCCGACCAGCCCCTGCTGATCGTCGTCGACAACTGGGACGCGCTGGACGAACCCAGTAGGGACGTTCTCGCCTTTGTCGCCCGAAGAACCGCAGGCCACCCCCTGGGTCTGCTGATGACCGTACGCCCACAGCATGCCCGCCCCGCGTCTCCGGAGGGCCTTCCCGAACTGCTGCTCCATCCGCTGCCCTGGGCCCAGTCCGCCGCCCTGCTGGCGAAGACGCGTCCGGGCAACGATCCCCGGACCGAGCGTGAGCTGCTGGCGACCGCGGCCGGCAATCCCCTCGCCCTCCTCGAACTTCCCATCCGGGCCGACCACTGCGCTCCCTACCTGCCCGCCTCGTCCGACCGGCTGGCCGCCGCCCTGGCCCCCTCGACCGCACAGCTCCCGGCGGGGACCCGAGATCTGCTGCTGGTGGCGGCGCTCCACCCGACGGCGGACATCCCGGCCCTTCTGTCGGCCGCCTCCCGGCTCGGGGGCGTCGCCCTTGATCTCACGGCCGTGGAACCCGCGGAACGCCAGGGCATCGTGATGTTCGACGGCATGCGACTGCATTTCGGCCACCCCGCCACCGCCGGTGCCGTGGTCCACGGCACCGGTCGACGGCGCTGCCGCTCCGCCCACGCAGCCCTGGCCGCCGAGCTGAAGCAGGGATCCGTCCGGCATATGTGGCACCTTTCCCAAGCGGTGGAGGGGCCCGACCCGGAACTCGCCGCCCGCCTCGAAGACGTGCACGGCGACGCACTGCGGCAGAACGATCCGGCCACCGCCGTTCGTCTGCTGCGGCGCGCCGCCGACCTGTACGGCGGGCCCGAGGACCAGGGTCGCTGCCTCCTGCGGGCAGCTCAACTGGCGTACGACGCCGACTGGGTGCGCATGGCGCGGACGTTGGCCCACCGTGCACTGCGCCTCCCGCTGGGACCTCTGAGTACCCTCTGCGCCGAGACACTGACACGGCTGGAGAGCAGTCCCGCCCGAGCTGCGGATCCGGCCGCCTGGCCCACGCCCGTCGGCGCCGCCGAACAGGACAGTGCGCTGGAGCTGGCCCAGCTCGTAGCCCCCACCGTGACGAAGGACATCGAGCGCGCGGGCACACTCCTCTCCTTTCTCGACCGGCTGCCGGACAGGGCGGACGATCCACGGCTGCTGCACGCCGTGGCCACCGCGATGCCGCTGCGACGATCCTCAGCCGTCATCGAGCGCCTGCCCGACGGTCTTGAACGCGGCGACCTGCCCGTGCGAGACCTTGAGCGCCTGGGGGAAGCGGCCCTGCTGGCCGGTGCACCCCTGCAGGCTCTGGATCTGCACCGGCAGGCGGAGCGCCTCTGCCGTTTCCACGACCTGCACGACCTCATGCCCGGCGTACTTCTCCGGCAGGGGCTGGCACACCTGGTGACCGGCGACTGGGGGCAGGCCGAACGGGCGTTCCGGCGCTGCGGTGAGAGCGCCGAGGATCGCGGCCACGACCACCACACGACCGCGGCGGGGCTCCTCGAACAGCTCACCCGAGGTCTGCGCACCGGCACCGTGGTGTCGTGGGACGATGCGCGGGCGCGCGACGTCGCACGGCGGTCCGTGGCCGCGATGGACGACATCGTCGCCGTCAGTACCGGGTGGGCTCAGGTGGAGAGCGGCGACTTCGCCGCCGGCTACACGACCCTCGCTCGCCTTCTCGCCGTCCCCGCACCCTGTACCGCTGCCCTGTTCGCCCTGGTCCCCTTCGCAGAGGCGGCCGATGCCGTGAACGCGGCGGACGAGGCACGTGCGAGGCTGCGGCAGCTGGAGCGGGAGCTGGGGCCCGAGCACGCCCCGATCGTCTCGGTCGGACTCGCTGTGGCACAGGCCGTCCTGGCGGACGATCAGCACGGCGCGCCGCTGTACGAGCGGGCCTTCGCCATGGACCTGTCCCACCACCATTTCCTGGAGGCGTCCCTGCGCCTGGCTCACGGGCGGTGGCTGCGACGGCGGCGCGAGTTCTCCGACTCCCGCGTCACCTTGCGCCAGGCGGCGGCCACCTTCGCCATGATAGGCGCGGAGGCCCGTGTCGCGCGGATCACCGAGGAGCTACGGGCCTCCGGAGAGAGTGCGGGGACCGTCACCTCGGGGGCGCCGCGGCCGGCGCCGGCCGCGGGACTGCTCAGTCCGCAGGAGCTGCGCATCGCCACCCTCGCCGGTCAAGGGCTCTCGAACCGTCAGATCGGTGCGGAGTTCGGCCTGTCACCGCGGACGATCGGGTCCTACCTGTATCAGATCTTTCCCCGGCTGGGCGTGACGACGCGGGCTCAGTTGGCCACGGCCCTGCGGAACGAACCGGTCGGCTGAGGCGTACGACGGGCTGGGCGAGCCATCTGGTGCCGAGGCTCGCGCGGGTGGTTGTATGCGTGGCTGCAAAAGCCGTTTCGGGGCGACTGTGGGACCGAGTCCTTCGCCCCGCCCACACCGAGGCTCAAGCCGAACTAGGGCGTGTGTCGCAAGTGCCGCCGTCCGCCCGAAGGGTGGGCCCGGCGGCGTCCGGTGCGTGCGATCGCAAGGCGGAGGGTCGTCCTCGTACTGGACGTACGTGGACGACCCCGACAACGCAGCGAGCGTGCGTGCCAGGCGTCGCGGGGCAGGCGGGACTTCCGACACACGCCCTGGCCCAGGCCGACTGACCGGAGGCCAAGCGGGGGGCCGGTCAAGGGTGACCGAAGGTCGTAGCCTCAGGCGACGCCTCGTCGCAGCACGACTCCCGACGTCGCGGTGAAACGACCCCAAAGAAGCCGGCACAGCCACGCGGGCTCCTGCGCACATGCCCCCTCCTTCGCACGCGTCGGCCCACGGCACCATGCGGGCCGTGTGTGTCAGCGTGGGTGCAGCTTCTCGGCGAGCTGCGCGCGTGAAGTGACGTCGAGCTTGGGGAAGATCTGGTAGAGGTGCGAAGCCACGGTGCGGGGCGACAGCTGAAGGCGTTCTGCGATGGCCCGGTTGGTCAGGCCCTGGGCCGCGAGGCGCGCGATGGTGAGTTGCTGCGGGGACAGGACCTGGGCCGCGGTGTTCCCGGACTCGGTGGTGTCCGCCAGGCCGGCCGCCCTCAGTTCCGCGGCCGCCAGCTCCGCGCGGGGCATGGCCCCGAGGGACCGGAAGACGGACTCGGCCGTGGTGAGGGGTGCGCGTGACTCGAGAACACGGCGTCGGCGCCTGAGCCACACGCCATGGCTGAACTGCGTCATGGCATACAGCAGGGGCCACTGTTCGGACCCGTCGCCGAGTGCCGCGCGGTAGCGGTTCTCCGCCTCCTCGTCCTGGGCCAGGACCGCGCCGGCGTAGTCCAGGATCCGTTCGAGCAGGGGCGACCGCCCTGTCCGGGTCCGGTGATCGATCTGCTCGACGACCGCCCTGGCGTCGTCCGCCTCCCCCGCGGGCAGAGCTGCCTCGACGAGGAAGGCCAGTCCCCAGAACTGCTCGAACGAGTAAGGCGTCAGCAGTTCGGTGAACGACGCACGCAGTTGGGTGTAGGCCTCGGCGTACCGTCCCGTGCCGGAGGCCGTCAGAACCCGGGTGAGGGTGGCCAGGCTCAGGTGCTGACCCTGGCCGAGGTGCAGGGATGCCTCGTCGATCTCCGCAGCGCATTGCCGGGCTCTGTCGTGCCGTCCCTGCAGGGCCGCGAGGACGCCTTGGGCTCCGATGGCCCGGACTGCGAAGTTGCGGTGCTCCAGTCCGGTGGCGATCATCCGGCCCTCGGCGGCCATCGCTTCAGCAGTACGCCATTCGGAGCCCCGCCAGATCTCGCCCAACGCCCTCGCCGCGAGGATGTGCGGCAGCCGTCCGTGGCGGCCGTCGGCACGCGCGGCTGCTTCGGCCTCCTGGAGGAACACCGCAGCCTGCGCGAGGTCGCCGGTGAGATGGGCGGCCTGACCGAGGAGCAGCCGTTGGTCGGGGTCGGGGGGCTCCGATGTCCGCAGGGGCAGGCGGCTGACCGACAGGGGATCGGTCAGCGCCAGGACGGCGATGTCGCGTGTCCCCCATGGCGGCGTCCGCAGTTCCTTCAACGTCCGCACCACCAGGTCGCGGTCGGTGGCGCCGGCCTGCTGCCACCAGCATCGGCCTGCGGCGGCGTGCAGCAGTTTCTGCGCGAGAACGGGATGTGCCGCGGCCACGGCGCGGGCCGCGGAGCACAGGTGCGCGATCCGTTCACGGCCGACCGGCAGATTCCCCGGCACCAGGTCGTGCAGCCACAGCAGCATGGCGCTGCCGAGGTCTCCGAGTTCGTCGGGATCGATGCCACGGGCGTGCTGATGGGCCTGCTCCACCAGACCGTGGTGGCACGCCAGTTCGGCGGCGCGGAGCAGGCGGCCCGCTCGGCGTTCCGGGTCCGCGGACAGCCGGGCGGCGCATTCGAGTGCTGCCAGGGCTCTCAGCAGGCCGGCGCCCGGCCAGGGACCTTCGGCCAGTGATTCCAGCCGCTCGGCGAGTTCTTCGTCAGCACCGGTCACGCACTGGGCCGTGTGCCAGGCCGCGTGAGCGGGGTCCGTGACGCTGTGTCCGAGCGCCGCGTGGGCGGCCATGCGGCGTGCGGCCGAAGCCGTGTGCAGGACCGCGGTGCGGATGAGCGGCTCGGGAAACCGGATGTGGTGTTCGCGTACGTCGACGAGACCGCGCTCGGCGATCTCCGCCAGTCCCGCCCGGGCCGCCTGTGTACCGCCCGGCAGGCGCGCGCCGGCGTCCAGGATCTCCTGGACGACCGAGGAGGTGCTCAACGCCGCGGTGAGCAGGACACCATGGCCGGCTGCCGACAGTGCCCGCAGGTCCTCCGCGTACGCGTCGGCCAGGCGGGGGGTGGCGGGGAGCATGCCGAAGCCGGCCGCGTCCCTGAGGCCGTTGCCGCCGAGCGACAGCTCCGTGAGCGCGAGCGGATTGCCCTGTGCCACGGCGAGGACGAGTTCGGCTTCCGCGTGGGCCGCGGACGGCCGGGACCGGTGGACGAGTTCACGGGCCTCGTCAGCGGGGAGGGGGGTGAGAACGGTGGTGAGTGCGTCGGCCGGCAGCCAGGCCGCCGGGGCGGTTCGCTCGGCGACGACCATGCTCACCTGGGTCTGCCCGCACAGCCGGGCCATGTGACCGATGGTGTCACGGCTCGCCGCATCGAGCCGGTCGAAGTCGTCCACGCAGACGAGGACGGGGCCCGGCGCCAGGGCCAGCAGGCGCAGCGCGGACCGTGCCAGGCGCTCCGGTTCCGGTTCCGCGGCGTGACCCGCGAACACCGACTCCAGCAACGAGCGTTCCTCCGGAGGCAGTTGGCGAAGTCGCGGCAGACGGGGACGGAGCAGCCCGTGCAGTGCGGCGTAACGCAGTCCCCGTTCGTCGGGGACCCAGGACGTCGACAGTACGGGGACTTCCCGGCGTGCCGCCGCGTCCACGGCGAACCGTAGGACGGCGGTCTTCCCGATGCCCGGAACGCCGCTCAGGTGCAGGATTCGACCACCATCGGACAGGCCGGCCAGGAACGACGACACCAGATCCCGCTCCCGCTCGCGGCCGATGAGGCCGCTGCCGCCCGGGGCGCGTGCACCCATGCCATGCCCTCCCCCAGCCAAGCGTTCGTATCGCACACGTGTCGTCCGCGGAGTCCTCGGCCGGGTGGCCGGTCGGTCTCCGGACCACGGCCACCGCACCTGTCCGACGCAGAAAAACTTTAACATTCAGGTATGAACCCTGGGCGCCGTAATCACGGCTCCGGCGGGGCTCGACCCGGCGCCGCCCGCACGGTCGGCAGCCACGTGCAGGTCGCGGACACTGACATCGCTCCCGTGCTCGCGACGGCCGAAGACCCGGTCGACGGGGTGGCACCCGTGTGCACCGGACAGTTCCACAACGAGCGGGATCGTCCGGTGCGAGGCCGGAGCACGGCGCCCGGCACGGCCACAGGCACCGGGCACTCGGGGCCCGGGCGCATTCCAGCGGACGTCGGCGCCCACTGCCGTACGAGGTCGGCGAGGTCGGCACAGCCGGATCGAACGCGCCCTCCGGGCGAGCGGAGTCGGGCCGGCCGCGTTCACGGGCAGCTCCCGCACAGCACCGCCGGCGCCTGCTCCGGGCGGGGTGCTCAAGGCAGTTGAGAGGCATTTCCGTTGTCCCACGAGTGCGCTCCGCTCCAGCACTCACAACTTGCTTTAACGTCCATTCCACAACTGGTAGGTTCGCGGTGTTCGCACGTGACGGCACTGGTCAGGGAAGGGCTCCCAGGGCACGTCCCTCGGGGGTGGAGATGGGCAGAACGGCTTTCGGCCGGCTGCTGCGTGAGGCGCGGCAGCGTTCGCTGCTGACGCTGGAGAGCCTCGCCGAGGCCTCAGGGGTGAGCGTCCGGGCCATCAGTGACATGGAGCGCGGGCACAGCCTGCCGCGGCAGGCGACGCTGAGCGAGTTGATGGACGCCCTGGAGCTGGACGGGGACGAACGGCAACGGTTCGTGGAGGCGTCGGCGCGGCGCACCGGGCAGGTTCCGCGGCAGCTGCCGCCCGACCTCGTGACGTTCCGCGGCCGGGACGAGGCCTTGGCTGCCGTCCACGGACTCACCTCGCAGGTCGCCGGGCGAGGAGGGCATGTCGTCATCTCCGCGATCGGTGGCATGGCAGGTGTCGGCAAGACGACACTCGCCGTGCGGTGGGCGCATCAGGTGGCGAACCATTTCCCGGACGGGCAGCTGTATGTGAACCTGCGCGGTTTCGAGGACTCCGGACAGCCTCTCGACCCCGGTGAGGCCCTGGGCGGGTTTCTCGCTGCGCTGGGGGTGCCCAGCGGCGGCGTGCCGAGCGGCACCGAGGAGCGCAGTGCGCTGTTCCGGGAGCAGACGACGTCCCGGCAGTTGATCGTCGTACTCGACAACGCACGGGACGCGGAGCAGGTCAGGCCCTTGCTGCCGGCCTCCGGGGGGTGCCTGACGATCATCACTTCGCGCAATCAGCTGTCCGGTCTGGCTGTGACCGAGGGCGCCTCCATGCTCAGTCTGGACGTGTGGACCCGTGAGGAGGCGCTGGCGGCTCTGGCCGCGCGGATCGGCGAGGAACGATGCCGGGCGGAGCCGGAGGCGGCTTCGGAGCTGGTGGAGCTGTGCGGTTTTCTGCCGTTGGCGGTCGCGATCGTCGGTGCGCAGCTGAGCGCTGCTCCGCAGGTCCCGCTTCGGATCGGGGTGCGCGAGCTGCGCGAGTCCCGGCCTCGGCTGGACGCCCTGTCCGCGGGTGGCCGACGAGACGATGTCCGCGCGGTGTTCTCCTGGTCCTACCGGGCCCTGACTCCTGAGACCGCACGGTTCTTCCGGCATATGGCCCTGAGCCCCGGGCCGTCGGTGTCGGCGGAGGCCGCCGCCTCGCTGGCGGGGACCGGGATGGCCGCGGCCCGGCGGCATCTGCGGGAGCTGACCTCGGCGAACCTTCTCTGGCGTGACGCGGAGGGCCGATACGTGCTGCACGACCTGGTACGGGTCTACGGCGCCGAGCTCGTCGAGCAGGAGAAGGACGACCGTCTGCGGGCCGAGATACGTCTGCTGGACTACCTGCGCCACAACGCACACGAGGCCACGCGTGTTCTCGACCGACGCCCCGGATTCGAAGTACCCGCCCCCTCGGCCGAGGATGTGACGAGTGTCGTGGTCGACACCCGTGAGGAGGCGCTGGAGTGGTTCCGTCAGGAGGAGTCGACCGTCGCGGCCGCCCTGCGCTCCATGAACGATCCGCGGTTGCTGCGCTATCGCATGTACCTCACGCACGACTGGGTGAGCTACTACTCGATCATGGGCCGCTGGGCCGACGAGATCTCGGCCAAGCGGATCGGTCTGGACGCGGCCCTGGTACTGGACGATCCGACCGCCATCGCCAGGAACTGTGCGAGCCTGGCTCGCGCACTGGCCCAGACGGGCCAGGTCGACCAGGCCGAGGAACAGGTCGGTCTGATGCTCGACCAGCTGCACCGGCTGACCCCTGCGGAGCAGGCCGCCACTGAGCGGAGCATCGGCTGGGTGCGTGGCCGGCAGGGGCGCCACACCGAGGCACTGCACCATGCCAGGCGGGCTCTGGCGCTCTTCCGGACGCTCGGGGACCGCGGCAGCGAGGCTCGCGAACTCAACGCCGTCGGCTGGTACCTGACGCTCCTCGGCGATCACCGGCAGGCCATCGCCATGTGCGAGGAAGCGCTCCCCATGCTGCGGGAGGCCGGGAACCGCCGGAGTGAGGCGGCGACCTGGGACAGCATCGGGTATGCCCGACAGCGCCTGGGCGAGCTCGATGCCGCGATCGCGGACTACCGCAGGTCCCTGCGCCTGTACGAAGAGGTTCTCGACAGTTACAACCAGGCCGACGTGCTGGATCACATCGCGTCGGCCCAATTGGAACGCGGTAACGACGCGGAAGCACGTGAGAGCTGGACGCGAGCCGCCCGGCTCCTGAGCGCGATCGGCGATGCTCGCGCCGAGGAGATGCGGGCCAGGGCCGGGGCGCTCGACGAAACCCACTGAGAGGTGACGCGCCGCTGCGATGACAGCCGCCGTCCGACGCATCCGGGGCCCTCCGCGCGAAGCGGGCCCCCCGGGATGACGCCGCCTGTCGACTGTCCCGGACCGGCTTCTCCCCTCCTCGGGGGCAAGCTGCACGCGAACTGCCTGGTTCTGCCGGCGCCTCTCCACTGGGATGGGTGCAGACAAAAGAGCGCTCCCTGGGTCGGAGGGGACCGTTCACCGCGGAACAGGGGCATCGATGAACATGCAGACCAGGCTCTCCCCTCCCGCCGCCGGAAAGGCGGGTCAGCACACGCTCTCGCCCGCCGCCCCTCTTCCCGTGACTGCGCCGGGGAGCCCGGGGCTCGTCGGCCGTGATCCGGAGCTGCGGGCGCGCCAGGACGTCCCGTGCGGGGTGACGGGCCACGGGTCGGCCCGGGCGGTTGGCGGCCAGGCCGGTCCGGCCGACTCGGCCCTGCCGGAAGCCACCGCCGGGTCGGCCGCCGATGCCGGTATATGCGTGCTGCACTGCGCCGGCGTACGGAGCAGCAACCCGCCCGGACTCTGCGGTCTGCTCCGGATTCTCCGGCCGGCCCTGAGGAACCGGGGCCGAACCCCGGCAGCGGGGCGGCTGGAAGCCGTGGAGATGCTGCCGGTCGGCACCGCGCCCGGCCGGGTCGGCCTGCTGCGGCTGTCCTTCGCCGTTCTCGGCCTCCTGGAGTCGATGGGCGCCGTGCGCCCCTTGCTGGTGACTGTCGACGACCGGGACGCACGGGACGAGCCCGGCGGGTACGTGCACTCCTTCGTCGAGGCGCCGTTGCACCTGGCTCAAGGGCGGTGGTTGCGGCGCCGTCGTCGGTACGCCGGCTCCCGTGCCACCCTGCTCCAGACGGCAGCCACCTACACCGAGATGGGAGCCGAGGCACGTACCGGGCGGATCACCGAGGAGCCGCGGGCATCCGTCGAGCAGCCGGAGGGTGGCGCCGCGGACGGGGGCCGGCCCGCCGCGGCCCCTGGCCTTCTGACCGCCCAGGAGCTGCGGATAGCCGAACTCGCCGGTCGTGGACTGTCCAACCGTGAGATCGGCGAACAGCTCGGTCTCTCACCGCGAACCGTGGAGACGTACCTCTACCGCATCTTCCCCCGGCTGGGTGTGACGGCGCGGGCGCAGCTCGCCCAGGTGCTGAGGGACCATCACGGGGGCTGACGGCATCCCGGTCGTCCGGACCACCGGCTCTGCACGCGAGTCGTGGTGTTGTCAGCGGGGCGAGGCGATCTGGATCGGCGTCACCGTAACCGCACCCCCTTCTTCGCCGAAGGCGCCGGCAGTGAGGGGGCACCCACTGCAGTGCAGGTCGCAGACCGTTTCCATCTACGGCGCAACCTCCGTGCGGCCGCCGAGCGGTGCGTCTCGCGCCATCGGGCCTGTCTTTACGGGTCCCCTTCGCGGTGCCCGGCTCCGAGAGCGTTGCCACGCCGCCGGCTCCCGAGGGCGGCGCGTCACCCTGGCCGACCGGGCACCGGTCTGCCGACCGAGACACGCGAGAAGCACGCCATCCTCGCCGCGATGGCCGGCTGCTTCGGCGACAGCAGTGGGAAGCGTCACCCTCGGCGGGTCGTCCGGTCGCCGTCCGGCCCGTCGCCCTCAGCTGCGAAGCTGCCCGCTCAGCGCGGAAGGCGGCGCCCAGGGTCCGGAAGAGAGCAAACCCGGCCGCGGCCAACGGCCTGCGCGACTCGGTGACACGCTCGCGCCTGCCTGCCAGTCACACGTGTATGTCAGGACACACACTCAGGCGCCTTACCCGCACACGCCTGTCATCCGCGCACATGTCCTCACGTCCGTGTCTGCTCGTCCGGGGGCCCGTCTCCCGCGTCGGCCGCCGCGTAGAGGTCGCGGATACTGACGTCGGCTCCGAACTCAAGTCGGCGGAAGACCCAGTCGATCGGCCGGCATTCCCGTGCGTCGGGCAGTTCCACGACGAGGGGGACGGCGGTAGAGGAGACCGTCGGGGCCTGCCGCCAGGCTCCTCCGACGTGGCGGGTCAGTATCTCACCGATGTAACAACCGAACGCGATGAGGGATTCGGCCATGTGCTCGCCCGTGACACCTTCGGCACGGAAGCCGTCGACTATGTCCTCGACCAGATCGATGCTCTCGGGGCTGTAATCCAGTTCCGCACCGCTGATGTCGGCCGCGCTCGCGACTATGGCAGCCGCGTGCCGGGGCGCGTTACCGGGCTCCAGAGGGGGGTTCAGGTGCTCCTGCATGTTAGTCCTCGGACTGTTGCCGTCAATGTCGTCGAGGCTAACCGCAGAACACCCGGCCAGACATGCCTCTGGTCATATCGATATGGAACCCGATGGTGCCACGGATGGCCACCCATGGGTGGGAAGCAGGTTCTGGCCCACATTTCGTGCAGGATCCCGCTCCTTCTCGCCACCAGGAGACGGTGCGTGAGGTGAGGCGGCATACATTGCGGGAGCAGTCCCGAATCCGGCCCGGCCGGCGCGCGATGACACGTGGGAAGGGCACCCCACCTGACGCGCCCGCCACTGCCGTCGAGAGGGGGCAGCATCCTCGACGTAATGTTCGCCGAATCCGAAACTCACCTACAAACCTGCACAAGCAACGAAATCAACCGGCGGCTTCACGACTACAGTCGATCGACTCATGCTTGCTGAGAGCCTCCGTGCCAGAGTCAGGAAGATGTTCCGTTCCGACTCCCCCAGTACCTCCCGTCCGGCAGATCGAGCGTCGGGCACCCCACCGGACGCCCCGCCCGCCTCGGGCCCTGACCATGGCCTTCCGGCACGCCCGAGGACTTCGCCGACGAAAGGATCTCGCTGTGGCACGCCCTCGTGAATTCGACACCGACGTGGCAGTGGAACAGGCCATGCGTCTGTTCTGGAGACAGGGCTATCACTCCACGCCGGTGCCACAGCTGACGGAACTGCTGGGAATCGGCAGCGGCAGCCTGTACGCGGCGTTCGGTTCGAAGGACGGCCTCTACGCACAGGCCCTGAAACGCTACTGCGACGATCTGGTCGCGGCTCTCGACCGGGACGTCCGAGCCGGCTCCGACATCCGTGCGGTGTTGCGAGGAATCCTGATCGCGATGGTCACGACCGACGCGGTGGACCGGCAGCGCGGCTGTCTGCTCGTCAACGCGACCACCGAGCGTGCGACCCACGACGACACGGCGGAGCAGGCGCACGCGACCATGACCGCCATGGAGTCCGTGCTGACCGGGGCACTGGACCGCGCCAGGGGCCGGGGAGAACTGGGCAGCGAGCACAGTCCGGTGGAACTGGCCCGCTTCTTCATCACGTTCGTCCAGGGCCTTCGCGTGATGGGCCAGGCCCGCGTCGACCGGACGTTCCTGGAGTTCGCCGTCACCGGAGCGTTGAAGGCACTCGACTGAGGCCGCACGGCAGCCCAGCCCCTGACGTCCGTCGCGAGCGCACGGGCCGACCGGCCAACCCGCTCGCCTCATCCGAGGACATCGAGGACCTGGACGGCTTCACGCTGCACCGGCTCCGCCACAGTGCCCTGACACACGGCGCGGAGGGCGGCACTTCCACCCCGATGCTGCTGGCCCGCTCCCGTCATGCCTCTGTCCGCTCCCTGGAGCGGTACGCCCGCCCCGGCGTCGACGCGGTCGCTCGGCACGTCGCCGAGTGCGACCCCGCCGCACGTCGCCGGAACCGGTGGGACGTGCTTCTACCTTGCACCATGGGTCAGAGATAGGGCTGACGGCGCTGGGCGGGCCGTGATGGGCCCGTCCAGCGATGCTGCTGTCCCGAGATCTCAGCGGGCGCCCGCAGGTGCGTCTTCAGGGGAGGTGCTGACGGCTACGCGGAGGTCCAAGACCGGCGCCGACCGACAGGCCGACATGCAGACCGCTTCCGCGCTGATCGGGGCCTGCATGGAGAAGTGCCAGCCGTGCCAGGCCAGCCTCGCGGACAAGGTTCTCGCCGGTGACCGGCTCGTCGTCGCCGGCCTCGCCGGCACCGTCTACTCGATGCTCCCCTCCCCCGGCGCCGCGTGCTCCCCGGCCACCCGGCGGTTCCACGCCGTGGCCCATGACACCAAGCGCCCCGGCCAAGGGCTGTCCCGTAAACGATCTTCAAGTCAGTGCAGGTGCGGGTTGTCCCGGTCGGGCTCGCCTCGAACTGGTCAGGACAACTGGAGGTTTGGCGCCCGCCTGTTGCGTAGGCTCGTTGCGTGCAGTGGCATCTGGTACTCGGCTTCGTGGCTGCAGTCACACCCCTGACATTGATTCCCGGTACGAGTTTCACGCTGGTCACGCAGCGGGTGATCGCGGGCTCGCGGTCCGACGGCATACGCGCCGCCTTGGGCTCGGCATGCGGGCTCCTGGTCCACGCGGCCTTTGCCGCGGTGGGCCTGTCCGCCCTGGTCATGTCGTCGGCTCGCGCGCTCACCGTGGTGAAGCTCGTGGGCGGCATCTATCTCATCTGGTTGGGCGTGGCGATGTGGCGTTCAGCGCGTCGAGGCGTCGAACCAACGGCACGCAGGCGATGGCGCCTGCCATGGGCTCAACTCGGGGGTTTCGGCCAGGGGTTGTGGTCCAACGTCCTCAATCCGAAAGCAGCGTCGGTCTATCTCACCCTGGTCCCGCAATTCCTGACCTCCAGCCGCTCCATCGCGCCGCAGATCGCCACGCTTGCGGTCGCGCACATAGTGGTCGTGCTGGTGTGGCTGCACTTCTGGGCTTCGATGGTCGCAGTCGCGCGCACGGCAATCGACACACCTCGATTCCGGCGTGGGATGAGTCGTCTGGCGGGAGCCGTGCTGGTCGCCTTTGGGGTTCGGACAGCGACGGCGAGCTGAGCCTGCACGTTCCAGCCGTGCCGCAGCTGCCGGCTTCGGTGAAATGATCTTGGCGTGACTGGTGTGATCACGGCGTCGGAACCGTCCTAATCCGGTGATAGCGACAGCCGCGAGGGAGTCCCCCAACTGGCTGTTCGAGCACTGAACGATGGTCGCGGTGGCGGTCACGTGGGCGCCGGGCTGCTCGCCGAGATCGGAGACGACCGCAACCGTTTCGCCGACGCCCGCGGCCTCAAGGCATACGCCGGCTCCTCACCCATCACCAGAGCCTCCGGCAAGAAAACGTCCATCACCCGCCGCTGGGTCAAGAACGACCTCCTCAACCACGCCGGATACCTCTGGGCCTTCTCCTCAATCACCGCCTCACCCGGCGCCAAAGCCCACTACCGACGCCGCCGCGACCACGGAGACTGGCACGCATCAGCCCAGCGCAACCTCTTCAACCGCCAATGCCACGAAGTTAGCGTCGCAGCCGCCAAGTCAAGGGCGGCTGTCGGTGGGCGAAGCTTGAGGCGGTAGGCATTCGGGGGCGAGCTTGTAGGTCGCGTTCGCGATCTTCTCGAGGAGACCTTCCCGTGTCCAGCGGCCCAGCTGGACGCAGAAGCTGTCGTAATGGGTGAAGTCGAGGGCTGTGGCCAGCTCGCGCGCGTGCCAGGACCGATGAGGTGAGGTGCGCATGTGCTGGAGGACTTGGTTGCGTTGACCGCTGCGTCCGTGTGCTGCGGATGATGGGGGTTGGGTGTGGATCTCGACGGCGAGGCTGGTGACGTTCTGGCTGGTCAAGGGATGCTCGCTAGTCGGGTTCGCCGGATAGCGCGAGGTCGGGCACTTGACCTTGCGGGCGCTGGTGCGTGGGCGTCTGGGCGGCAGCAGAGCTGACAGGACCGCAGTGGAAATGGGGGTGCGGTTCGACGAGGTCGGCAGGACGTAGTCGGCACGGACCACCTGGTCGCGGGCAGCTTGAAGGGCGACGGTGAAGCTTGCCCGGTCCGGGTCGACCCCGGGAACGGACTCGACGGCTTCGGCCATTGCCGTGCGGAGCACTTGGTAGAGAGTGAGCAGAGCCCACACTTCCTGCTCGAGTCCGCGCGGTTCTTGGGAACGCAGGACCCGTCCGGTCAGCAGGGTGTGCCGCAGCGAGTAGAAGGCGGACTCGATCTCCCAGCGTTCGTGGTAGAGACGGATTAGGGCCTCGGCAGGGTCTTGGCGGTGGTTCAAGAGGCTTGTCGCGAGCCGGTAGCGGCCCGTGATGCGTTGTCCGCTGCTGGTGGTGAGGGTGATGTCGGCTTCGATGACGCGGACGCGCAGACCGTGGAAGAGGGTGAGGTAGGAGCCGTCGGGGAGGACTGCCAGCACCGCGGGGCGCCGGTGGGCACACAGCCGGACCAGGAACTGAGAACCGGTGCTGGCGACGGCGCGAAGGAAGTCATCACCGTCGAAGGCTCGGTCGGCCAGCAGGAGCATCTGTGGTGTGAGCCGGGGCAGCAGTTCGGTCGCCTGGGCGGTCTCGCCGTTCTCGGACGGGCCGAAGACCGCGCCGAGCAGGCCCCGGGTCCCGGTCTCGCACAGCACGGTCAGCCTCAAAGACGGGTAGCCGGACATGCCCCAGTGGTGCCGGACTTTGCCCAGCAGGACCCGGATGCGTGGCAGGTCAGGGGCCTTGAGGGAACTACAGCCGTCGAACGCTACGGTCCGCCAGCGCCGGTAGCGGACGCCGGGAGTCGATGGCCGCGCCAGCGGCACCGCCAAACCGTCGAACAGAGTCTTCAGCGGCTCCGGCCCCAGACGTCGGCGTAGCTGCCGCAGGGCGGCTTCCGAAGGAATACACAAGTCGATGCCCGACAAGCCGGCCACGAGCTTGTCCCACACACGTCTGTATCCCAGGGTCGGGAACAGGCCCAGGGCCAGGACGAAGTAGATACCGACCCGGGACGGGAGCGTACGCACGCGAACCTGAACGGTCTTGGTCTCTTCGAGGACATCATCGACGAGCTCGAAGGGTATGTGCTGTGTCAGCCCGCCAAGATGGCCCGGCGCGAAGGCGCCCGCGGCGACGGTGGTAGTGCGCGTCATGATGCAAGTGGAAAGCTGGCTCGACAACGGATCCCCTGGTCAGGAACGTCTTGGTCGACTTCCTCTTACCAGGGGATCCCGCCCTGCACCGCCAGAACCACTCATCTCGGACCGCCCTTGACTTGGCGGCTGCGACGCTAACTTCGTGGCATTGCTTCAACCGCATGATCGGACAGCTCTACCACTGCCTTCAGCACGGTCGGCGCTTCGATGAGGCCGTGGCGTTCCCCGAAGCGGGGCCGTCCCCTGAGGCAGTCGCAGCATGATCTGACGAGCATGCCGGCCCCGAACCTCCTGATCACTGCGCCTCATGCACGGCCTGATGGCGCAGTGCCGGAGCAGGGGTGGCAAACTCCGCGGCATGGGTTTTTTCAAGCGGGCCAAGAACGCAGAGACTCCTGATCAGGCTGCGGATCAGGCCGAGCTGAGCACGCTGCTGCTGCAGGGCGAGGACATGATCAACCAACTGGCTCGCGCACACATGTCCTGGGGGCTCGGCTCGGCGGACCGCTGGGGCCTGGATCAGCGGACCGGACTCATCACGTGGACCTTTCCTGACAAGACGGCGACGGCGCCCGCACAGATCCTCGGCAGTTACAGCCCCACCTCGGGCTCCTGGCTGTGGGCCTGGGCGAACGAGAGCATCCTCCCGGACATGAGCCGCGACGCCCGCAGGGTTCGAGACTGGGCGGAGGCCCACGGTCACCTCACGCTCGCCCAGCCGAAGATCGAAGCCGACGAGCAGACGGCGGCAACCCTCGCAGCACTTGCCGTCCGGATCACCGAGGCAACCGGCTTCTATCGAGGCCCCGGAGCCAACTCCGCTGCAATCATCACCTTCGGTCCCGTGACCTTGACTGCGAAAGACGGCACCTCCTCCACCTTCACGATCGACATCAACTAGCCCCAACTCGGAAACAGACGATCTCCGCCCCCACGTCAGCGGCAGGTCCCCTCTGTTCGACGAGTCAATGGCCGACTTGACGCGCTAACAGCCTGAGGTGTCTGGATAGTCCCGTTCACCGGGCTGACCCCGCAGCAGTTCGGCAGGCTGACCACCGCGCTGCGACGTGGGGGCGCGGACCCGATTCGCAAAGGCCGTCCGTGGGGACTGCCGTTGGAGGATCGGGTCCTGTTGGTCGCCGCATACTGGCGCACGAACCTGTCCCTGCGGCAACTCGCCCCGCTCTTCGGTATCTCCAAGTCCGCCGCCGACCGGATCATCGACCATATCGGGCCCAAACTTGCCCTCCAGCCCAGGCAGCGGTTCCACCAGGGCACCGTGCTGATCGTGGACGGCACCCTGGTGCCTACCCGCGACCACTCGGTGGCCGAGCAATCGAAGAACTATCGGTACTCCACGAACCACCAAGTCGTCATCGACGCCGATACCCCGCTCGTCGTGGTCATCGGCCGGTCGCTGCCCGGCAACCGCAACGACTGCAAGGCATGGGAAGAATCTGGCGCGAAGGACGCCGTCGGTGCCACCACGACCATCGCCGACGGCGGATATCCGGGCACCGGCCTGGTGATGCCGCACCGCCGCCGCAATGGCCAACATCTGTCCGACTGGCAGAAGTCGCACAACACCTCAGACAAACAGGTCCGGGCGCGTGTCGAGCACGTCTTCGCCCGCATGAAGTGCTGGAAGATCCTGCGAGATTGCCGCCTCAAAGGCGATGGCGTCCATCACGCCATGCTCGGCGTCGCTCGCCTGCACAATCTCACCCTCACCGGGTAGGGGTTGACTGTTCGAGATGGACGATTTGAGCGATCGGGCAGACACATGCGCCGCGTGATCTTACGGTTCCTATCGCAAGCTGCCAGCCGCCGCAGCGAAGGAGAACCCGATGGACGCGCACAGCCACGACTCACACCACGTCGTACAGCGGTACTTTCAGATGTGGAACACAGGCGACACCTCGATCGCTCCGGAGGTGCTGAGTTCCCACTGGGCCGACCATGCCCACCCAGAGATATCCGGGCCCGCTGACGTTCAACGCAGCGTCACGCATATCCACGCCAGCCGACCGGGACTCCGCTTCCACATCGACACGATTCTCGGCACCGACGACCTGCTTTCAGTGATCGGCGGCGTCGGCCACGAAAGCCACCCTGGCATCATCGACACCCATCTCATCTGGTTGATCCGCCTCAACGACGGTCAGATGGCCGAGATGTGGACCTACCAGCGGAGCGTCCCCTGACACTACTGCCCCGCACGTCTGGACGATTACCCGCGGGCACAGGGCCGGACTTGCCATGATGTCGACCATGCCTTCCCTGGTCACTCCAGTCATGTCCCCTGGCGTCCTCAACGCCTCTGCCCAACCGGCGCTGCCGATCGACGACGACTTGCTGCTGCGGCCGTGGCTGCCACCCGACGCAGCCGCCGTCACCCGAGCTTTCCAGGACCGGGCGATCCAACGCTGGCACCTGCGCAAGGCGGACTCCGAAGACGAAGCCCAAGAGTGGATCAAACAGTGGCGACGTGGCTGGGAGACTGAGACCGCCTGCCACTGGGCCGTGGTCGATGCCGACGGCAGCACGCTTCTCGGGCGGGTCTCCCTCCAGTCCATCATCATGGCCGGAGGCCAAGCAGAGATCTCCTACTGGACGACCCCGGAGGCTCGTGGCAAGGGGGTCTGCTCCCGGGCAGTGGCCCAAGTGGCGAGCTGGGCACTGGAAGAAGCCGGCTTCAACCGACTCGAACTCGGCCACTCAACGGTGAACGTCGCATCCTGCCGCATCGCAGAGAAGACTGGCTTTGCCCTGGAAGGCGTACGACGCCAGGCGCTGCTCCACGCCGACGGCTGGCACGACATGCATCTGCACTCCCGAGTCCACAATGCCTGACCGGGCATCTGGTCTCGCCAGTAGCGACCACTGTCCAGATACATCGAAGATCATTACGGGTCAAGCCTTAGGGGGGTGCCGTCATAACGCTCCGGACCCGGACCTGGTGCGCGGGCGGCCGGTTCGCCGCCGATCGCGCGCTCACTCCACCTCGGTCGGCGTCCCCGCCCCGCTTCGTAGCGCGGCACGGGCCGGCAGGGCCGTCGAGACGAAGGCCAGGAGCACGGCTGTCGCGATGACGGCAAGACACGGCACGAGTGGTGCGTACGGTGTCGCGGCGCCGGTCATGGCCAGGCTGTACGCGGTCAGGGTCGCGCAGGCCACCGCCGCTCCCAGAGCGATCGCGAGCAGGGTGACCGTGAGCGTCTCCCAGCGGAGCATCGCGCGCAGTTGGCGGCCGGTCGTGCCGATCATGCGCAGGAGAGCGAGCTCGCGGCGCCGGGCGGACGTCGACATCACGAGGGTGTTGACCACGGCGATCGCGGTGAAGGCGATCACGAGTCCCATCGCGATGTAGTTGACCTGGGCCTGCGCGCCTTCCTGGGTGCGGCGTGCCGCTGCCACGGCGGTGCGGTCCAGGACGTGGACCGCGGGGAAGGGGCGCAGCGCGGTGGTGAGCGCCGACCGGCTCGGCGCCCCGGCCACCAGGACCGACGAGGAGAGCGGCTGGTCGACATGCGCCGCCACCAACCGGTGCGGGAGCAGCAGATCGCCGAAGCCCAGCCCGCGTTCGTAGACGGCGGACACCTCGAGGTCCTTCTTGGCTCCGTCGCCGAGTGTGAGGGTGATGTGGTCACCGACCTGCGCGTGCCGGGTACGGGCCGCCAAGTCGCTGAGCGCCACCGTTCCGTCGCCCATTGCGGCGAGCGTGCCCGCGGTGACCTCCGGGTCGAGGGTCCGGGCCAGACCCGGTGAACTCACGCCCTGTGCGTGGAACTTGTCCTGCCCGATCCGCACCGTGGTGCGGACGACCTCCGTCACCGTCGTCCCCGGCACCCGCTCGCGCACGGCCTGTGCGGCCACGGTCGGGACACCGGGCTCCGAGGCGGTGAGGACGTAGGGGGCGCGCGTGCCGGACGCGGCCTGCTCGCCCGCCGAGTGACTCGACGTCGTCTGCGCGAACAGGATCGTCGAGGCCATCGCCACGGCCAGGCTCAACGGGGTGACCACGGCCGCGACACGCCGGGCGCCGGCACGGGTGTTCCGTGCGGCGAGGAATCCGGAGGCCGGGGAGATCCGCTGTGCGATCCCTCCCGTCACCCAGGTCGCGGACCGGGCGAGCGACGGGCCGAGCAGCGCGATCGCCGCGGCCGCGACGATCACCGACAGGAACGTCACCGGGGTGGCCGCCGCGTCGGTCTGCAGCCCGGACAGGACCACGACCAGGACGACGTACCCGACGGCGGCCAGGACACCCGCGACGACCCGGCCGGCGTGCAGCCGCTCCGAGCCGAGCGCCGCCGCGGCGAGCCCCTCCGTAGGGCGCATCCGGGCCGGCCCGCGGGCGGACACCCGCGCCGCACCCCACGCGGCGAGCAGCGTCGCGAGGACCGCGGCGACGGGCGGGAACGCGCTCACGGTGAGCTCCAGGGTGTCCGGCAGCGCCCCCACGGCCACGAACCGCCCGTGCATCCAGCGGGCCAGGAAAAGCCCCGCGACCGCCCCGGGCGGCCCGGCCAGCAGCCCCACGACCAGTGCCTCGCGCCCCACCATGCGCCGCAGCTGGCGCGGCGTCGCGCCGACCGCACGCAGCAGGGCCAGTTCCCGGGCCCGCTGCTGGATCGACAGTGCGAAGGTCCCGGCCACCACCAGCAGGGCGACGAGCAGCGACGTACCGCCCATCGCACCGCCCAGACTGATCAGGCTGACCCGCGCCTTGCCGGCGTCGATGAACTCGGCGGGCCCGCGGTCGTCCCCCGACCGCACCTCCAGCGAGGACGTGCCGGACACCGCCTCGAGAGCCCGGGCGCGTACGTCACTCACCGTGGCGCCGGGGACCGTGAGCAGGCCGAGCGCGGAGACCTGCCCCGGGTGTCCGGCCAGGCGCCGCGCCTGCTCCGTGCTGAAGAACAGCGTCGACTGGCGGGCCAGGGCGTCACGGCCGGCCGGTGCGGCGATGCCGACGACCTCGTACACGGCGGGTGCGCCGGTCGACTGCACGGTCACCTTCGCACCGGTGTGCAGCCCACTGCCGGCGTCGGCCACGATCTCGTCGGCCCCGGTCGGCGCCCGACCGTCGCGCAACGCGAACGGCGTGAGCCGCGCCGACTCCCAGGCGTGGCCCCACGACGCCCCCTCGGCGAGCGGGCCCTTGTCCGTCAACACATAGGCGAGGAAGGTGAGTTCGGGGACGACCGCGCGCACACCGGGCACGGCCGCGAGCCTCTTGACCAGGGCGGGGTCCGCCTTCGCCCAGGCCCGCTCGGTCAGCGGCTTGGACTTCTCCTTGGTCTTGCCCTTCTTGACCTTCGTCCAGTGCAGTTCCTGATCGGCCGTGACCAGCACGGGAGTTCCCGCGTACCGCTCCGTGGGGATCGTCCCGCGCAGCCCCGTGTCCAGCAGGGTCCCGCACGCGGTGACGAGGGCGGCGGCGAACAGCAGGGCCACGAAGGCGCCGGCGAAGGCGCCCTTGCGGGCCCGCAGCGTACTCAGCGCGAGAGTCAGCATCACGCCCACGCTCCGAGGCGGCTCATGCGGTCGGCGACCCGCTCCGCGGTCGGCGCGGCCATCCGGTCGACGATCCGCCCGTCCGCGAGGAACAGCACCGCGTCCGCGTACGACGCGGCCATCGGGTCGTGCGTGACCATCACGACGGTCTGGCCGAGGTCGTCCACGGTCCGGCGCAGCAGCCCGAGCACCTCCTTGGCGGTCATGGTGTCCAGCGCGCCGGTCGGCTCGTCGCCGAAGACGACCTCGGGCCGGGTGACCAGCGCGCGGGCGAGGGCCACCCGCTGCTGCTGGCCGCCGGAGAGTTCGGCGGGCCTGCGCCCGCCGCGTCCGGTGAGCCCCACCTGGTCGGTGATCCGTGCCAGCCAGTCCGGGTCGGCCCGGCGCCCTGCGAGGCGCAGCGGGAGGGTGATGTTCTGTTCGACCGTCAGCGACGGCATGAGGTTGTAGGCCTGGAAGACGAAGCCGACGCGGTCCCGGCGCATCCGGGTCAGCGCGGTCTCGTCGAGGGCCGTCAGCTCCTGGCCGCCGAGGGAGACGGTGCCGCCGCTGGGCCGGTCGAGGCCGGCGGCGCAGTGCAGGAAGGTCGACTTGCCGGAGCCGGAGGGCCCCATCACGGCGGTGAAACTCCCCCGGGGGATGGCGAGATCGAGGCCGCGCAGCGCGTGCACCGCGCTCTCGCCGCGTCCGTACACCTTGCTCACGGCGTCGAGCCGGACCGCGGGGGCGGGCTCCCCGGAGCGGGAGCCGTCCGAAAGGGCTGAGGATGCGGGCGCCGTCGTGCGGCCCGCCGAAGAGAAGATCCAGGGCATGTGTTCAGCCTGTTGTGCCGCTGATCACTGCGCTACGGTCAGAAAGGGCGGCCACTGTCACCATGCTGCCAACGGGCAGGCCAGGGGGACCGGCTCCGGGGGGAAAACAGAACATGAGCCTGACATCGGTCGGGGTGTCCGACGAACACCTGCGGCTCTACCGCTACTTCCTGCGCCATCCCGAGCGCGGGGCCGAGTCCGCCGGAGGCGCCCTCGGCTGGGACCGCGACACCGTCGACGAGGGGCTGGACGCGTTACAGGAGCGGAGCCTGATCCGGCTCTCCGAGCGGCACACGGTGCTGGTCTCCGATCCGGCGGTCGCCGTGGAGTGGCTGGTGGAACAGCGCCTGGGGGAACTCAAGTCCGCGACCGGCGAGGTGCTCGCCACCCGGGCCGTGATCGCCACGCTCATCGACGACCACAAGCAGGGCGCGGCCCGCTCCCCAAGTGACGACATCGAACGGGTCGACGGACCCGAGGCGATCCGCGAACGCCTCACCGACCTGGCCTTCTTCACCTTCCGCGAGCACATGTCGCTGCTCCCGTCGCCCTGGCGCCCCCACAACATCGACGCGGCCCGCGCCTCGGACCTGAGGATGCTCCGCCGCGGCATCCACTGGCGTACGGTCGCCACGCCGAAGGCGCTCGCCGACCCCGCGACCCTGGCCTATCTGCGGGAACTGGAGACGCTGGGCGGGGAGGTGCGCCGCACCGAGCAGGCGATCCGGCGGCTGGCTATCTGGGACCGCGGCGTCGCGATGGTCCCCGTCGACCCGGACGACCACTACGAGTCGACGCTCGTCGTCCGCCAGCCGGGCGTGGTGGCCAACACCGTGGCCTGGTTCGAGCAGGTCTGGGACACCAGCCACGAGCTGCCCGCCGAGGACGACCTCGCGATACGGGCGCCGGTCCTGTCCGCTCTGGAACACCGTGTCCTGGACGCGCTGACCCGCGCGGACAAGGACGAGGCGGCGGCCCGCGAACTGGGCGTCTCCCTGAGGACGTTCCGCCGCTACGTGGCCGACATCATGCTGCGGCTCGGCGCGGCCAACCGCTTCCAGGCGGGGCTTCTCGCCAAGGAGCGGGGCTGGATCTGAGAAGGGAACTGCCGGACAGCCCTCAGCGCGGTCCCATTCCCGCGAAGAGGGTGTCGATGAGCCGGTCGACCCAGTCGTGGGTCAGGGGCCGCCGGGCGATCAGGTGCTGGAAGTACAGCGGGCCGGACAGGATCGCCATGGCGAGGTCCAGGTCGAAGTCCGGCGCCAACTGGCCCTGCTCCCGGGCGCGTTCCAGCCGCGCGATCGTCTTCTCGGCCTGGGGGGCGATGAAACGCTCGTCGAGCGCGTCGGCGACCTGGGGGTCGTGCTGCGCCTCCACCAGCAGGGCCACGTACAGGGGGCCCATCGGCGGGCGGCTCAGGAGGTCGACGGCCGTGTGGATCTGGCGGCGCAGATCGGCGATGACGTCACCGGTGTCCGGGTAGTCGAGGCCGGGTTCGTTCAGCGACAGCAGGGAGTCCAGGAACAGCGCGCCCTTGGAGGTCCAGCGGCGGTAGATGGTGTGCTTGCCGGCGCCGGCGCGGGCGGCGACCGCCTCGATGCTGAGCCGGGCGTAGCCGAGTTCCTCGCCCAGTTCGAGCGTGGCCCGCATGATCTCCTCGGTGCGGCCCGCTCCGCGGCTGCTGCGTCTGTCGGTCATCACCTCACGATATCGGTACGGCACGTGCCGTATTGACAGCTGCCCCCGCCTTCAGCATGATCCCCCCATCCCACTAACGGCACGGCACGTGCCGTTCAGTACGCGCCCGAGGGGGAACATGGGACCGCGCACAGCCGCTCCGGCGCTGCGACTCACCGGCCTGGCCAAGAAGTTCGGCACCCACCGCGCCGTCGACGGCGTCGACCTGACCGTGCCGAGCGGGTCGTTCTTCGGCCTGGTCGGCCCCAACGGCGCGGGCAAGACCACGATCCTGTCCATGGCGGTGGGCCTGCTGCGCCCCGACGCGGGCCGGGCCGAGATCTTCGGTACGGACGTGTGGGCGGACGCCTCCCGGGCGAAGGGGCTCGTCGGCGTCCTGCCCGACGGCCTGGCCCTGCCGGAGCGGCTGACCGGGCGTGAAGTGCTGTGTTTCACCGGGCTGTTGCGCGGCATGACCCGCGCTGAGGCCGACCGCCGCGCGGACGAACTGCTGCGGACCCTGGGCCTCGACGCGGCCGGGCGCACCCTGGTGGCGGAGTACTCCACCGGTATGCGCAAGAAGATCGGCCTCGCCGCCGCGCTGCTGCACGCGCCTCGTCTGCTGGTCCTCGACGAGCCGCTGGAGGCGGTCGATCCGGTCGCCGCGGCGACCGTGAAGGAGATCCTCCGGCGGTTCGTCCGCGCCGGCGGCAGCGTGGTCCTGTCCAGCCATGTGATGGCCGTGGTGGAGCAGCTGTGCGACCACCTCGCCGTGGTCGACGCCGGACGGGTCGTGGCGGCCGGGCCGCTGGACGAGGTGCGGGCCGGACTGAGCCTGGAGGAACGGTTCGTGAGCCTGGTCGCCGGCCGCTCGCCCGGGGCTCGGGGTGTGGAGGGGCTGGCATGGTTGGCGTCCTGATCCGGATGAAACTGGCCGTCCAGCGCAACTCCCTCACCCGCGCCACGGCCGCCCGGATGATCGTCGGCGGCGCGGCCGGTCTCGCGCTCGCCGCCGCCGTACTGTTCCTCGCCGGCCGCGGCTACCCGCACGCCGCGCAGCGGGTCGACCTGCTCGGCGCCGCGCTGGCCGTGTGGACGGCGGGCTGGCTGCTCGGCCCCGTCCTCTTCGGCGGCGGCGACACGACCCTGCGCCCCGAGCACTTCGCACTCCACGCGCTGCGCCCGCGCTCCCTGGCGACCGGTCTGGCGGCGGCCGCCTTCGTCGGCGTCGCACCGGCCGTGACCCTGATCACGCTGAGCGGCCTCGTGGTCGTCGCGGTACACCTCGGCCCGGCCGCCGTCGCCGTCGCCGCCCCGGCCACGGTGCTCCAACTCGCCTTCACCGTCCTGTGCTCACGCCTGGTCGCCGCGGCGCTCGGGCAGGTCGCGCGGTCCCGTACGGGCGCCGCGCTCGCCGCCTTCACCAGCTCGGCGATCCTGGCCGCGCTGCACTCGGGCTGGATCCTCGAACCCCTCGTGCGTGCGGCCCTGGACGACGGCCTGCCCCGCCCCGCCGCCGCATGGCTGCGCGGCCTGCCCTCCGGCTGGGGGCTGTCCGCCGTCGAGGCCGCCGGACGCGGCGACCGGCCCGGCGTGCTCGCGGCCCTGGCCGGCCTGGCCCTGCTCACCGCGGCCTGCGCGTACGGCTGGGCCCTCCTGACCCGGCGCCAGGTCACCACGCGCCCCTCGGGCGGACGTGCTGCGACCGCGACCCTCGGCCGGTGGGCCCGCGGCCCGGTCACCGCCGTCGCCGCCCGTGAACTGCGCACCTGCACCCGCGATCTGCAGCGCTTCCACTTCGTCTGCTTCGCCCTCGGATACGCCCTCGTGTTCTGCCTGCTCCCGCTGGCCGCGGGCAGTACGGACTTCCTACCGTGGACCGGCCTGGTCTTCGCACTGTGGATGTCGGCCGTCTCCGCGAACCTCTACGGCGAGGACGGCACCGAACTCTGGGGCAAGATCATGATCCCGGGCGCCGCCCGGCACGACGTACGGGGCCGTCAGCTCGGCTGGCTCCTGGTCACCGCGCCCCCGACGGTCCTCCTCACGCTCGTTCCGGCCGCGCTGTCCGGGGGGTCCATACCGTGGCTGTGGCTGGTCACCTTCGTCCCCGCGCTGCTCGGCGGCGCGGCGGGCGTGACCGTACTGGTGTCGGTGCTGCGCCCCGTCCCACTACGCGACCCGCACCGCCGGACCGGCGGCCTGCTGGAGAACGGCACCGACTTCACGCAGGTCCTGCTGATGCTGCTCCTGACCGCGGCGACCGCGGCCCCCGCCCTGCTCGCCGTACGGTTCGGCCCGGCCTGGGCCGGACCGGTGGCCGGGCCGGTGAGCGGCGCCCTGCTGACGTGGCTGCTGGGACGCGTCGCCGTCATCCGGCTCCGGCGCACGGCTCCGGAGCTGCTCCAGCACTTCCGCACGGGTACGCCTCCGGCTCGCCGGCGACGCGTCCGGGCCGCGCCGCCGCCCCTCGTGCCCGCGGGCCTGCCTGCCCTGCCCCGGCCCGCCCCGGTCCTGGCCCGGCTCGGCCTCGACACGGCGCCCGTCGGGCAGCGGATCTACGTCGTCGTCGGAATGACGCTGTGCTGGATCCCTCTGGTCGCCCAGGGCGTCGTGCCCGCGGTCATGCTGGCCACGGGGCATGTCCACCGCTCCTGGTTCCTGGCCCTGTACCTGCCGCCGGCCCTGCGCCGGCCGGCGATCACCGCGATGATCGCCCTCGGCCTCGCCCTCCTGGTCACCAGCCTCGGCACCGGCCTGTACCACCTGGCGCGATCACGGCACCGGCGCTGAACGATTCCCCGGTACGCCCGTCTTCGTCCTCTCCACGCGCCGGTAGGGCTTCTGGAGCAGCTCCCACCGGCCCGCGGTCGGGTGCGAGACGGGCGGGACCCGATCGAGGGACGGCGGACGGCCGGGGCGAGAGCTCAGTCTCGCCCCGGCCTATGACCTTTCGGTCGGTTCACCGTTGCAGCGGCACCCGTCAGCGCAGCTTGTACGCCGTGGGGAGGGTCTGCTCGACGGTGTTGCCCTGGCTGTCGGTCGCGCTGATCCGCAGCCCGACACCCTCGGGCGCCTGCTTCCGGCTCGGGTTCTTGATCTTCGCGGTGAAGGTGTCCGTCCCGGCTTCCTCGGTGGTCACCGGACGCCAGGTCTTGCCCCCGTCGTAGCTGGCCTCGACGTGCAGGGAGGTGAGCTCGGGCGAGGCGGTGAGGCCCTCCTGGTGGTAGCCGACGATCGTGATCTGATGGGGTGCCCCGGCCTTGGCGGTGTTGTCCAGGGCCAGACCGAGGTCGTACCGCAGGAAGGTCAGCGGCTCCGGACGGCAGGCCGCCTGGTTGTCGCCGACCACCTTGCCCACACAGGGGTGGAGCTGCGGAGCGTCATCCTTGGCCGGCTTGTCGGAGCTGTACGTCCATTCCGTCCTGACCCCGTTGGTCCTGGCCTCGAAGGTGTACGGGGCCGATTCCGCCGGCAGGTCGTAGCCGGCGAGCTTGCCGGTGATGGTGAGGAGCCCCCAGTAGTCGAACTGCATGGGCGTCAGACGCCGTTCGACTTCGCCACCGGACTGGTTGCGCAACGTGAAGTCGCAGGTGTAGTCGAGGGTCGGCTGGGTGGGCGGGGCCGTCGGACCACAGGCATAGGCGCCGAAGAGGAGTTCCGCGAGTTGGTCGTTGTCGACGATTCCGGCCATCGCCTGGCGGGCACCGCCGCTGCTGGTCAGCTGGAAGGTCGGGTAGAAGGTGTCGCCCTGCCGGCAGCCCGAGCACGGCGTTGCCGTGTCGAACAACATTCCGGACTTGCTCCGCACCTGCGGCGCGGCGCCCGGTACGAGCGGTCCCTGGTTCCAGTGGACTTCGTCCTGCCCGGTGAGAACCATCTCCCGGCTCTCACTGCGGTCCCGGACCAGGACAGGGTCGTCCCCGCGGTCGGCCCAGGCGGTGAGGAACTGGCTGATGGCGTCGTCCTGCCGTTTGATGAAGGTGGTCATGGTCTGCTGCGTGGCCGCACGGGGCAGGTACATGCTGACCCCGCCCGGCACGGAACCCGACAGCTGCGTCCAGGCCATGTTGGTGACCACTCCGGGCCGGTCGGCGTGGAAGTGGTGGTCGACCCTGTCGAGCTGCTCCGTACCGACCCTGCGCTCGGAGTTCGAGGCGATCCGACCGTCCGAGTAGTAATGGGCGGCATAAGCCCTCGGCATGGCTGCGCCACCGAGAGTGATCTCGACGTCGGCGTCGGCCTCGATCCGCGTGATCAGGCGGTCCGCCTCGGCGTTGGGCACCCTCACGATCGGCAGTGCGGCGTACGGCTGGACCTCGGGACAGCTCTTCGGCCCGTCGGTGCAGACGGTGCTCTGTGCGGAGCCGCCCAGTGAGGTGAGACCCGGTGCCGCGACCAGTACACCGACGGCGCCGGCGGCGGCAGCGGCGGCCACCCGCTCGTCCCTGAGCTTCGGGAAGTCACAGGTGTCCTGGCAGATGTCGGTCGGCGTCAGCAGCACCAACTTGCCCCGGGCGTCTGTGTCGGCGAGCTCGGAGGCGGTCCCGGTGCCCGCGTGGACCACCGGTATGTCTCCCTTGATCGGCAGTCGCGCGATCGGGACCGAGACATTGCGACGGACCGACTTCCCGTCCTTGAGCCATGTCTGCGAGCCGACGAGCGCGACGTCCGGGGTCCGGTAGCGGGCGGCCAGGCTGAAGGGAGCACCGCCGCCGGTGGCCTTCATGGTGACGACGGGAGTCGTCTGCACGGTGGAGATCTCCTCGGTGAGGGTTCCCGTGCGTACCTTCTCGGTCGGCAGCGTCCACCAGTTGGTCGTGCCGTCGTACCCGGTCACCATGGAGGCCGAGAGCACCCATGCACGGTCCGCCGAGTACCGGGTCGTGAGGTCGACCATCTGGTAGACCTCGGTGGTCTCCGGGAACTGCACGCTCACCCGCTTGAGGTCCCGCAGGTCCAGCGTGACCGTGGTCGCCTTGGTGAGACTCACCTCCGGCGCCATCGGTGTGGCTTGCTGCCACTCCCCGGACGCGTCCCGCCACTTGACGGGGAACGTGGCCGCGTAGGTTCCGGTGAAGAGCGACGCGGTGACCTTCTCCCCGCCGGCGACGAGCGCCGGAACCCTGCCGAGGCCGGGGATCTCGTTGTCGTCCACCGGTATGAAAGTGGCGTAGCCGTACCGGATGTCGGTGGCACCCGGCGGGGGTACGACCTTCACGGTCACGGGAAGCTTCGGGGGCTCGAGGAAGGTGGTGACCGGTGTGGCCGCCCACAGGGCTCCCGAGGAGTCCCTGGCGCTCAGCGTGCCCGTGTAGTTGCCGAAGGCCCCGTCGGTGTCGGCCCCCCGGCCGTCGAATGTCACCGACACCTCGGTCGATCCGCCCGCAGGCACGACCACCTCATCCGCGCTGAGGCTGACCAGGCCGGCCGGGGCGGGCTTCCCGGCGGAGGAGAGCGACGCCGTGAGGTGCAGCGTGGTCGCCTCGTCGGTGTGGTTGATGTAGGTGACCTTCTTCGTCAGCGGTGTGTGCGGGTACGCCAGGCGGCCGAAGCCCAGGTTTCCCGCGGCGGTGATCCGCGGATCGATCGCGGCGGCGACGTTCACCCGCCCGACACCCTGCGCGGTCGCGGCGTAGCCCAGGTCGGTGGCCGTGCTCATCAGCAACGACTTGATCTGCCGACCGGTCAGGTCCGGATGCTGCTCGGCGACGATGGCCGCGGCACCGGCCACATGCGGTGTGGCCATCGAGGTCCCGTTGGACGAGATGTAGGACTCGTTCACCGGCGTGCCCAATGTTGTACCGGCGGCACGTGCCGCGACGATGTCGACACCCGGAGCCGCGATGTCCGGCTTGGCGGCGCCGTCCCCGACCCGCGGTCCGCGGCTGGAGAAACCGGCCATCTTGTCCTGCTTGTCCACCGCCGCCACGGTCAGTGCCTCGTCGGCGGAGCCCGGGTTGAGGACCGTTCCGCTCGTCGGGCCGTTGTTGCCCGCCGCCACCACGAACAGGGTTCCGGTGCTGCGGCTGAGCTCGTTGAGCGACTGGCTCAGCGGGTCGGTCCCGTCGGTGGGGACATCGCCGAGGCTCATGTTGACGACCTTGGACCCGGAGTGGGCGGCCCACTCCATGCCCGCGATGATCGCGTCCTCAGGGCAGTGCCCGGTGTCGTCGCAGATCTTGCCGACCCGCAGCTTGGCGCCGGGGGCGACACCCTTGTACCGCCCGTCGGACGCGGCACCGGTGCCCAGGATCGTGGACGCCACGTGAGTGCCGTGCCCGTGCCCGTCCCGGGGGCCGTTGGGGTTGCCGGTGAAGTCGACCTGGTCGATGATGCTTCCGGCCACGTCCGGGTGTTTGGGGTCGATGCCGGTGTCCAGCACCGCCACGGAAACGCCCCTGCCGTCGTACCCGCGGTCCCAGGCGACAGGCGCGCCGATCTGCGGCACGGAGGTGTCGAGGGTGACCTTGGCCATCCCGTTGAGCCACACCTTCTTGACCCCGGACAGCGACCCGGCGGACCGGGCGACGCTCGCGCGGGTGTCCTTCTTGCCCTTTACCTGCTGCCACCACCGGCCGCCGCCGTCGATCTTCATCGAGCGGCCGTTGACGCTCGGCAGCGCCTTGCCGCCGGTCACGCCGGCCGGCTTCGGAGCCTTGGCCGCGGCACTCTTGTCGGTGTAGGTGACGAGCACCGGCACCTCGCCGGTCCTGCCGGCCGCGTCGGTCCTGTCGGCCGCGGTGAGTTCCACCAGTTCGGTCAGGTCGAAGAGCCCCCAGTCGAGCAGTCCCTCGTCGAGCAGTCCGAGTGCGTCGTTCGGCACGAAGTGCACGGTGCCCAGGTGGGTGATGGTCTGGAAGACGACCGGGGTGCCTTCGGGCCGCGCCGCGCTCTCGACGTTGCGGGCGACCGGTCGGCCGTCGGCGTCGACGCCGACGGCCACCTTGTCACCGGTGATCAGTGTGACCGGTACGGTCCCGCCGGCCGCGGAGACGATCTTGCGCAGGTCGTCATCGGCGGTCGGTGACACCTTCTTCTGCACGGCGTCCGGGTGCGACGCCTGCCGGGCCGAATCGGTGGCGTGTACCGCCGTGGGCGACATGATCGCCCCGAAGACGGCCAGACCAACGGTCATCGCGCCCAGGCGCGTTCTGAGACGCTGCGTTGTCGGACTTCGCTTCATCTATCGATCTCCTGTTGCATTCACGAGGAACATCTCCGGGCGGTGGGGCGGGCAAAGCTTGCCGGGAGGGGCACTAGAGCGGTTCGTACTCGTCGACGTCGTCGGCATCGCCCTCGCTCCGGCCGGTGGGGGCGTCTGCCGGCGCGGCCGGCGGTCCTGCCGGTAACGGTTCGTCGTTCGCCCGGCGCACCGGCACGGCTGGGTCACCTGCCGGCTGGGGTACAGACGGTTCTGCGGGCACCATGGCGACGAGTGTGCAACCGAGCCCGGTTGCGGCTCGATTGGTCAGATGCGGGATTTAAAGCCGTCGCCCGCTCACGCGTTTTTCTTCGTCTCCGGGCGAGGACGGTGGAATTTTCTCGTCGCCCGCCGGCGGTTGCCCCTGCTCACCGACGAGACCCAACTCCACGACCTTGAGCGCGAGTACGGTACGCGACGTCACACACAGTTTGCGCATGGCCGACTTCAACTGGCTGGCCACGGTCTGCGTCGACACCCCCAGCGCCTCTGCGATCTGACGGTTCGTCCGGCCGCCGACCAGCAGACGAGCCACCTCCAGCTCGCGCGGGGAGAGCCGGTTGCCGTAGCCGGGGCGGCCCCGACCCCGCGCCACCCGGGTCTCCCGCCCTCGCTCGTCCAGGGTCTGTGCCACCCGGTCGGCGTCGTTGTGGGCGCCGAGGTCCGCCAACGCCCGCGAGACGTCGGACAGGATCAGCAGGCCGGCCTCGCGCCGGTCGCCGGCGAGCAGGCAACGGGCGTGGCGTTCCCGAGCGAGCAGGGCGTCGTACGGGCGCGGCAGCGCGTGCCATGCGTCGGCCGCCCGGACGAACAACACTGCGGCGTCGATGAGTCGGCCGTCGGCTTCGGCCAGCATGGCGCGGCACAGCACCAAGGATGCCTGCGGCGCCGGAGCGTCCTTGCCGCCCAAAGCCCGTTCGAACGTGGTGACCAGGTCGGCGGCGTGGCCGAGCCGGCCGGCGGCCACCAGGGCCGCGACGCGTACCGGCGCGACCTCGACGGCCCGGGACCAGATTCCCGTGCCGACGCTGATCTCGACCGGTTCCTCCGTGAGGCGGAGTGCCTCGTCGATGTTGCCGTCGCGCAGGCACAGTTGGGCCAGCGCGGCCGCGGCCTCGATGCGTTGCTGGTCGTCCTGCGCGGCGAAACGTAGACGCTCCGCGGCCTCAGCCCGGTCTCCGGCGGCAGCTTGGAGCAAGCCCGCCACGAGGACCGCCTCGCACCGGTCCTTCAGCGGCACCCCGTCCTCGTCGTCGATCAGCCGGGACGCTCTCTCGGCAAGTCCCTCCCAGGCGCCGGTGAACCAGTCGAGGTGGGCCCGGCTCGAGGCGATGGGCCCGAGGTAGTCCCGGAGCTCGTGGCGTTCGGCGAGTGCCTGGGCTCTGGCCAGTCGTGCGCCGGCCTCATCGTTCCGTCCCCACCGCATCGCCGCATCGCCGACATTCCTGTGGCCTATCGCGAGCGTCGCCGCCTCCCGCGGATCGGCGGTGTCGTCCGGGATCCGCCGGGCCTCCGTCCACCCGGCCACCTCACCGAGCAGCAGCAGCGCGAAGGCGCGTTCCTGCACCAGACGCAGCCGCTCGTGGGGAGGGATCGACGGCGCCATCGCGGGTGCCTCGCCCAGCCACCGCAGATGCTCCGACACGGGCTGCGCGTTCCCGAGGGGCAGAGCGAGGAGGGTTCGGGCTCGTGCCGCCTCCAGCGAGTCCGGCGCGAGGTCGGGCACCGCTCTCAATATCTCGTGCCGACCCGCCTCGATGACACCCGCCACCATGAGCACCCGGCCGATCTGGAATCGGACCGATGCCTGCTGTTGCGGCGTCAGAGCCTGGGTCCGAAGGGCCGACTGCAACGATTCAACGATCGCGGAGTACGGGTCGGAGCCGGGCAGCGCCTGAAACTGGATCTTCATCGCCAGCCGCACCAGCGGCTCCACCGGCAGAGCGACCGTGGTGACCAGGTTGTGCAGCAGCAGTGCCGCGGTGGCCACGTCACCGGTCTGCATGGAGAGGTCGGCCGCCTGCTCGGTGTACCGGCACGATGCCTCGACATCGCCGGCCAGCCGGAAGTGCCGGGCCAACTGCGCCACCGGCGGCAACGGCGAATTCTCCAACGCCCGGCCGGCACGCACATGCAGGGCACGCCGTTCCTGGGCCGGAATGGCCTCGTACACGGCTTGACGCGCCAGGGCGTGGTGGAACGACCAATGCCCACGTCCGTCCTCACGCAGCAGACCGCACCCCAGCGCATCGGCCGCCGGCTCCGCGAACCGGTCACCGAACAGACCGGTCACCGCTTTCAGGGTCGCGTAGTCGGCCGGAGCGGAGAGCACCGACACGGCGTACAGAACTGCCTGGATATCGGGCGGTAGCCGCCCCACGCGTTCCAGCATGGCGTCGCGAATCGTGGGCGGCACCTCGATGCGGTCCAGCCGGCGGCGCGCCCAACCGCCGCCCTGACGGATCAGGTCGGCCCGGTCATGCATCAACCGCACCAACTCCTCGACCGCCAGCGGTATGCCTTCCGTTCGTGCGTGCAGGAAGGCCGCGAACTCGGTCGACAGAGGCTCGTCGGCCAGCATCGAGGAGACGATCGCGGCGGTTTCGCCGATCCCCAGCGGTTTCAGTGCCAGCCTGACCAGGTGTGCGTCGGCGGGCAGCCGTGAGGACAGCCTCAACAGCAGTGAATCGGGGGGCACTTCCTTCCGCCGGTACGTCACCACCACGCTCACCGGCTGAGGTCGGCGCGAGACCAGGAACAGCAGGAACTCCAGAGTCGCCTCGTCCGCCCAGTGCACGTCCTCAAGTGCCAGCACCGCCACCTCGAGACGGTTGAGCACCTCGACGAACGCGTGGAACAGCCGGTGCCGGGCGGCGGTCGCGTCTTCCAGTGGCTCCGGCGCCGGCGGCAGGTCGGCCGCCCACTCGGGAAACAGCGGCCGCAGCGCGCCGCACAGTCCGCTCAGCCCCAGCCCGGAGACGCTGCCGACGCCGTCGCGCACCGCGTCCACGACCGCGCCGAGCGTGTACGGCACGCGCAGATCCGGGCAGGTGCCGACCAGGACGCGACGGCCGCGCTCGCCCGGGGACACCAGGAACTCCCGCAACAGCCGAGTCTTGCCGATGCCCGCCTCACCGTCGATCAGGACCACGGCAGGCGCCTGCCCGAACGCCTCGCCGAGCACGGCAACCTCCCGGTCCCGCCCGACGAACCGCGGCACGGAAAGTGCTGGAAGTCGACCGGCATCGGTGTTGGCCCGTCTCACCAGCGCATGCCTCCCTCAGCCGATCACCCGGTTCGTTCACCCTGCCCCGACCACGCGCGGGAGCAGGGAGTGTGACGACGGCCGGTGCCACACACACGGCAACAGTGCCCCGTCGCAGCGTGCAAAGTGAACGCTGTACCCCGGACACGTGTCCAGATACTCTGCTGGCGGGTTTGGACGGATGACCAACCGCGCCACAAATGTCATGTGTCTGTAGACGGAGGTACGCATACGTGTTCACGGCCCTGGGCATAGCCGAATCCGATGAGCAGATCTATCGGTGCTGTGTGGACCACGGTCGGGTGACCGTCGCGGACATAGCCGCCTCCCTGAACACGTCGGAGCACCACGTCCTGCAGTGTCTGACCCGTCTGAAGGACCTCGGGCTCCTGTATGTCACCGGCCGAGGCCACTACCGGGCGACGGACCCGCAGACCGCACTCCTGCCCCTGCTGGCCAGACGTCAGTGGGAGGCGGAGACCGCGCTGGCCTCGGCGCGCACGGAGATCGACCGGATCGCCGAGCGCCACCGGGCGGGCCGGCTGCGCGCCGATCCGGACAATCTGGTGGAGGTCCTGTCGGACCGTGAGCTGATCCTGGAACGGATCGAGGAGATCGGCGCCTGTGTGACGAGCCACGTCTGGGCCCTGGACCGACCTCCTTACGTGGACCGCCCGTACGGCCGGCACCACAGCGACGAGGGCGAGCTGGGCATCACCACGGAGTGGCTCCGGCGGGGCATCGACGTGAGGTCGATCTACTGCCCGCAGTCCATGGAACGGCCCGGTCGGTTCGCGACACTGCTCCGGCTCGCCGAACTGGGCGAGCGGTCGAGGATGTTGCCGGCCCTGCCGTTCAAACTCCATATCATCGACAAACGGATCGCTCTGGTCCCCCTGTCCGGACCGGCCTACGACAACCTCGTCGTCATCCATCGCTCCGCTGTACTCGACGCCCTGATGGAGCTCTACGAGGCCTACTGGGACCGCGCCGAGCCACTCAACGGACCGGCGCCCGCCGGGGACGACGGTCTCGACGCGGACGATGTCGTCCTGCTCGGCATGCTCAACGCCGGGCTCAAGGACCAGGCCATCGCCCACCAGCTCGGGTGCAGCACACGCACCGCCACCCGGCGCGTCGCCGCCGTCCTGGCCAAGCTGGGCGCCGACACACGCTTCCAGGCGGGCGTCCGGGCAGCCGCCCGCGGACTGATCTGACCGGCTGTGCGCCCGGCACGGCCCTGGCTCCAGCGGTCCTGATCACGCCCGACGCGGCGTTCCGCCGGGGCACCCGCTCACCCACCGGCAGACAAACCCGCAGGTCATCGTCCGCAACCACGTGGTGACACCCTGCAGCGGGCAGGACGTGGGAAGTTCACCTGCGTCTTGTGCGGCCACACCGCGCACGCGGACACTGTTGGCCCACGGTGGGCCGCTCGACGCCCTGGTTCACAGCCTCCGGTGCATCAGGAGGCGGGCCCGCCGCACCAGGAGCGGGCGGCCGGACCCGGCGGACATGGGTCGCCGGGTCCGGCCTTCGTCGAAGCCGTGGCAGACCGGATCTGCGCCGGGGCACGACAGGTACCCCGGCATCATTTTCCGGTCACTGGCGTCAGGTCGTTGGCGTCAGGCGGCCGGGGGCAGTACCTGACGGCCCCGGTATGTTCCGCAGTGCTGGCAGGCGGCATGGGGCGGGGTCGGCAGACCGCAGTCCGCATTGGCACATTTCGCCAGGAGCGGGAGAGCCGCTTTCCAGTGGGCTCGGCGGTGGCGTGTCCGTGACCGGGACTTCTTGCTCATCATGGGCGATGGTTCCGTTTCCGTATGACATCGCTCTGACCGAAAAGGAACGGCACAGTCCGAAGAACTGCACACACACGGAGAACATGCAGGTGTTCTGGGCAGACAGGGTTTCCTGTCCGCAGCGGTGAGTGATCGGCGGAGACGGGCCGGGGAAGGTCAGAGCCGCTTGGGCATGGGCGACGTGAGCGCGCCCGCCGTGCCGGAGTCCTGGCAAGGGTCACACGAGGGTGAAGCCTGGACCCGGACCGTTGGGCGGTGGGCTCAGGCTAGGCTCTGTCTACTTCGATCAACACGTCGAGGAGGCTAGCAACTGCTGGGGCCACCCTGCAACGCACTTGCTCACGGCCCTCCTCCCGCGCGTCACCTGTTCCCATGCACATCTGCGCACACCCGCGATACGCACCTGCCCCGCCTCGCTGCGCGCCGGCATGTGCGTGTGCAGGCGCGCCCCCTCAGGCGTCTTCCCTGACTCCCGTCGTGACTTTCGTCACCGGCTTGACAGGTGACGAGTGAGGGTGCACGCTGATGACGGTCGCCCAAGGCGACAGGCAGGACGCGATCCACGATCGACGAAGTGGAGCATGGCCATGAACAAGGAACTCACCACGGATGCCGACACGGCGGCACGGCACGCACGCTTCGGCAAGCTTCCCGAGCGGATCCGCTTCGAGGACATGACCGAAGAGACGGAGGCCGCGCCGAGCAGCCGGGGCAATGCCTCCTACAGCGAAGAGAACTCGTGGAAGTACTACTCGTGCCTGGCCCTCGACCTGGGCCTGTAGAACGTCCGGGCGGGGCGGCCCCGGGCAGGCGCCCCTCCGGCACCGACAGCGGACCCTGCGATCCCATCGGTACCGGGGGTGACCATGCGGGTACCGCTCCACAATCCCGGATGCCGGTCCCTTCAGTCCCTCTCCGTGGGATCAGACGCACAAGCGGCTCTTGGACCGACCGGCCGGACCACCTGAAGCGCGTCCGGACCGGGACGGGTGAGGAGAAAGGGCGGCCGGCGGTCGCGGGGTCGTGCGTCGGGCCGTGAAGGAGGTCCACGACTCCTCGGTACGGAAGCCCCCCTGGTACCGCCTCGTCGCTGGAGTGCAGGTAGGCCGTACGGGCGCCGGCGGCCCGCCCGTCCCGCAGGGCCGCCTCGGTGACTGCCCGGCCGAGACCGCGCCGCCGGTACTCGGGCAGGGTCCCGATGTTGGCGAGCCCGACATGCCGCTCGGTGAGGATCACCAGCCCCGCCGCCGCAGGGACACCGTCCACGTCGGCGACATACGCCTTGACGAATGCCCGGCCGAGGACGAAGGGCGTGCAGAGGCTGGCGATGACCGCGGGCGGTGCCCCGAACGCGGTACCGAGGACGGCGGCGAAGGTCTCGTACGCGTCGTTCCGCAGGGGACGCACGGTCACGGAGTTCCCGCCGGACTGCGGCGCGGCCGGTTCGTCCTCCAGCAGGAGCAGCATGAACGGCTGTCGAGTGCGCGTGGTGAGCCCGCGGGCGGCGGCGATCGCCGCGAGCTCCTCGTCCGCCTCGCCCCGCAGCCGGATGCTCCAGGGCAGCTGCCGGAGGTGAGGCTCGGCCTTCTCGCACAGCAGGCCGACCTCCGCCTTGTCAGGTGCGGTGGCGACGCCCGTGATCACGTTGAGCGCGGGAATCACCGAGCCGGTGACCGCCAGCAGGGTGCCGCCGGCTCGCGCGTGGAAACCGTTCGGCAGGACGCCGGCGAGTGCCTCGGTCGCATCCTGGAAGGCTTCAGCAGCCTCGGAAACCATGTGCGTATTGGTCATACGTGTGAGTGCAGCCAATTGACTTACGGGACATCCTCGGCGACCCGTACGGCACGTCCCGGTACCGTCAACCGCCGGACGTCGCCCCGGCCTTCGACCGTCAACTGACCGATGTGCGGGGTCCGTCCCCGGGCGAAGAGTGGAGCTCTCAGACTTCGTCCCACGGAGGGGAACTCCCGTCATGCATCGTGATCAGCCGCCATTGCGTGCGCGTTCGGCGCCCGCGCTCGTGCCTTCCCTGTTTCTGGATCTCGACCAGATGCTCGATGAATTCACCCGGCTGCCGATGCGGGCGAAGTTCTGCTTCGACCCGGACATGGCCGCGGTGATCACGGTGGAGTTCCTGGCGGAACGGGGGCCCAGTCTCATCTGGCACCTGGGCCGTGAACTCCTGTACCGCGGAGTGACGTCGATGAGCGGGGCCGGCGATGTGCGGATGTGGCCGACCCTGTCGAGGGAGCAGCCCTCGTCGTGGCTGCTCCTGGAGTCCCAGGAGGTGGAAGCCCTGTTCGAGCTGCCCACCGAGGCGCTGGCGGAGTGGCTCGACGCCACCTACCGGATCGTCTCGGCCGAGGCGGAGATGGACGGTCTGAACTGGGACGGCTTCCTCATGGAACTGCTCGACGAACCGGGCATGCCGTCCGAATGACCGCACGTCCCGCCCGGCGGGGAGAGCGGGCCTCTGCGGAACTTGCTTCCCATTCCGTCACCTGTCAGAGTGGTGACGAATAGGGTTGCAGTCGTCGCCCCGGTGGATGTTCCACGGTCACACGTGTGCCACCACGGGCGCCCCGACGACAACGCTGTGCGGCAGGCCGCGAGTGCGGCGGACGAGGAGGAATGACGTGAGGACCAGCAACCCGATCTTCTCCCGCTTGGGTGGCGCGAACCGTGACGCCGGCCCGGCAGGCGCGTACCCGCGCGAGCCGGTGGGTACCTCGGTCGGCGGCGAGCTGACGGGCGGCTACGGGACCAACCCCTACGCCCCCGCTGCCGACGTCGACACGGACGCCGGAGCGTGGACCGGCCGGAGTGCGGTGACCATGGACGACGTCATCGTCCGCACCGCGACGACCCTCGGCACCGTGGCCCTGGCAGCCGTGCTGTCCTGGCTCCTGCTACCCGTCGACGAGGCGAACCTCGGCCGGTCCTACGGCATCGCCGTGGGCGCCGCCCTCGTCGCCTTCGTCCTGTCACTGATCCAGTCGTTCAAGCGGACACCGACACCGGCGCTCATCCTCGGATATGCGGCGTTCGAGGGGGTGTTCCTCGGTGTGTTCTCCAGCGCTGTCTCCACGTACATCTCACCGGGGGTCATCGTCCAGGCGGTGCTCGGCACCTTCGCGGTCTCCGCGGGCGTGCTCATCGCGTACCGGATGCGCTGGATCCGCGTGAACCAGCGGTTCGCCGGGTTCGTCGCCGCCGCCGCGACCGGCTTCCTCCTGCTGCTCCTCGCCGACCTTCTCTTCTCCGCCTTCGGCGCGGGCAACGGCCTCGGCTTCAACAGCGGTGGCCTGGGCATCATCTTCGGCGTCGTCGGCATCCTGCTCGGCGCGGCCTTCCTCGCCCTGGACCTCAAGCAGGTCGAGGACGCCGTCGCCTACGGCGCCCCGCGCGAGGAGGCCTGGCTGGCCGCCTTCGGTCTCACCTTGACGCTGGTGTGGATCTACCTGGAGGTGCTGCGCGTGCTGACGATCTTCAACAACGACAACTGAGTTCCCCGAACGCCACAGGGGCATGCGCGCCGCGCATGCCCCTGTGGCGTGTCCGGGTTCCCCTGCCGGGCGGGCCCGGACCCTGCACCGGACCGGGCTCGTTCGCGGGGCGACGGCCCAAGGGCGCCACCCGGCCGCCCTCGGAAAACCCCACGAGACCGGCGGAACGGGAGAGCCGTCCCCTGAGCCGCCACGAGCGGTGCCCGTATCAGGACGGCAGAGTCAGCCCGGGTCCCGCCTTCGGGACGGACGCGCGCCGACGGTACGTCAGGCTGTGAGAGCCCAGCCCCATCCACCCGGTCCATCTCCCCCGGCCCCGTCTCCACCTCGGTCTCAAGGGCCGGCTGGTCGTCGGCCACCACCTGGGTCCGGCCTTCGGGACGGACGCGCGCCGGCCGCTCTGCACGGGCTGGTGACCGGCCGCGACCGAAGACGCGTGGCGCGCCTTGCCGGGCGACCCGCCCCCCCACCCTCGTCGCCGTCCACGACGAGCAGGACGGCCGACTGGCCCAGGAGGATCCCGTCGGCACCGGCATGACGCTGATCGTCGCGGGCCACCGGAGCGCCGTCGATCTGCCGCAGCAACTCCGCGCTGACGCTGCTGCACCACCCCGAGCAGCTCGGGGTGGTTGTGCGAGCAGCCGAAGCTGATGCCTGGTGCGGTGGAGGAGTTCCTGCACTCCGAGACCTCCGCCGTCGCACGCGCCACGAGCAGCTACGCGGCGGAGGACCTCGAACCGGACGGGGTCCGCATCCCCCGTGGGGGATAGTCGTCGCCCTCGGATCGGCCGGGCGCGACGCCCCGCAGGCCGAGGACGCCGATCCCGGCGTACTCGACGTGACACGGCACCCATCACTGTCCGGGCGCCCCACCCGCCGGATGGAGACGGTCCTCGCCGTGCGTACCCTGCCGACCCGGCTCCCCGAAACCGGAACTCGCCGCCCCGGTGGACTCGTTGGAGTGGAACGGCTCAGGCATCATCCGCGGTGTGCTGTCCCTGCCGGTGCGCCACCGCGTCGCCTGACGGCCGGGCCTGTCCGGAACGACACGAAGTCCCGGCCCGCGCCACAGGGCGCGGGCCGGGACGGCACCGGGATGGTACGGCGGGTCAGACGGCCCGGGTGCGCAGCTGCCGGGTCTTCCAGCCCAGCAGCGCGGCCTGGGCGATGAAGAACACCCCACCGCCCGTGGCGTAGACCGACAGCACGTCGAGCGACGGATCGTCGCCCGCGGCCTGGATGTTGTAGAAGACGCCGACGAGGAAGGACAGTCCGCCCGCGATCAGCATCGGCCACTGCTTGCCCAGCTCGGGGCCGCGGCGCCGGAACCCGACGACCACCTGAGCCGCGCCGGAGAGGACGGCCCAGGCACCGAACACGTGGAGCACCGGCGCCACACCGCCGGCGCCGGCGATGCCGACCGCGGCGGCGGCGAGCGTGCTCAGCACCCCGTTGAACGCCGTGACCCGGCGCTCCGACCCGTCGGGCAGGGCCCGGTAGTCGATCAGCGAGGACACCGCGTCGATCAGCGGGTAGACGACCAGCAGCGTGATCGCCACGGCGTCGATGTCCTCGTGGGCTCCGGCGAACGCCAGGGCCCACGCCACGGCGAGGACGCCACGGCCCAGGTACAGCCTCAGCAGGGATGAGCGTCCGTCCGTCACCGCCGGGTCCGACGGCGTCGAGGTCTGCGTACTCATGAAGGTTCGGCCTTTCTCAGGTCAGCGGGTCGTCGGCGGCGCGGTCAGTGCTGGAACGGGGCGACGCACCGGAAGCTGGAGGCGACGTCCGGGTCGCCATAGCCCTTGTAGCGGGAGACCTGGGGGTAGCTGCACAGGTCGCGGTCGACCTGCTCGTTGGCGGAGTTGGTCAGCGTGGCGGGCAGCGTCTGGGGCGCCTTGCCGTGCTCGACCCAGGCGGTCAGGGCTGCGAGGCCGTCGGCCGAACCGTCACCGCCGTTGAGACCGCAGTGGTTGGTGCCCGGGGCGAGGAAGAGGCGGTAGAAGTCGTCGACCTTCTTCGAGCCGCCCATCTCCCGTTCGACCTGCTTGCGGTACTGCACCGTGCCCTGGGTGGGGATGTACTGGTCGTCCTGGCCGTGCCAGGTCAGGAGCTTGCCACCGGACGTGCGGAAGGCGGACAGGTCCGGGTCGTCCGTGCCGATGATCTCGTCGTACTCGGCCTCGGACTGCTTGAACAGCTCCGTGAACTGGCTGTAGGTGATCGTCGAGACGTCGAAGGACGGCTGCTTCTTCAGCCACGACGAGACCCAGAACTGGGGCACCGGGAAGGGCACGCCCTTGACGTTGCCGTCGGCGTCGGGGTCGGAGGTACCCGCCAGCGCCGACAGGTCGGCCCCGACCGGGACGCCGGACCACAGCTTCTCGCCCGAGGTGGTGCGCGGGCCGTCCCAGATCTTGCGGACCACAGCCGCGTCGGCCGCGGTGATGGTCAGCTCCTTGCCCTTGCACACGACCTTGGTGCCGATCAGGCGACGGGGGTCGAAGTCGCACCGCGCGGAGTCGTTGACCAGGCCGTCCTTGACACCGTCGAGCGAGTCACATGCCTTGACGGCGGCGTCGGTGAAGGCAGTGAGCTCGCAGGGGGCCGGGTAGGTCTTCTCGTTGTTCATGACGACCTGCGGCCACAGGGTGGCGACCTCGAACTCGTCCCAGTTGACGGCAGGCGCGTCGGCGAGGATGCCGTCGAAGTCGTCGGGGTAGCGCTGGGCCTCCATGTAACCCTGGCGTCCACCGGTGGAGCAGCCGGTGAAGTAGGAGTAGGAGGCAGGCTTGGCGTAGGTCGAGGCGATGACCTGCTTGCCGACGACGGCCGCCTCGTGCTGGGAGCGGGAGGCGAAGTTGTTCAGCAGCGCGGTGTTGACCTGCCCCTTGGCGTCCAGCGCCCAACTGACGTCCACGGCGTCACCGACGCCGGCGTCGGTGCTGGTCGCGGCGTAGCCGTTCTTGACCGCGGTGCCCAGACCGACACCGTTGTCCCCGGCGAGATAGGCGCTGCCTCCGAGCGCCTGGAAGCGGCCGTTCCAGCCCTGTTCGGGCAGCCACGTCCGCACCTTGGCGTGGTCGTCGTCACCCGGGTGGGTGAGGGTGACGGTCACCTCGCAGAAGGCGGGGACACCGGAGACCGTCCCGCCCAGGACCCCGGTGCCGTCGATGGTGCCGCCCGCCTGGCGAACCGCCGTCACGGACTCCACCTCGGTACCCGCCGGGGCCTTCACCGGTACGGTGCTGCAGCTGACCGGCGTGGACGCGGCGGCGTTCTGGGGTTCCGCCGACGCGGTCGGCAGGTACACCGCCGCAGCCAGCGGCACACCGGCCGCGAGGACAGTCAGAAGTCGTCTCATGGGTATCCATCCAAGAAGTAGGGGGTGCCTGGTCGCGCAGCGACACATGTGTACGGCAGAGGAGCAGGAATGCGGGCCGGGGCGACGGGCTCACCTGCGGACGACGTCCGCGTGCATGCCTCCGTGACCCGGGTGTGCGACCCGAGGCAGCCTCGGGCTCGCCGAAGACTGATCAGACTTTATCACCGGTTAGGGCGGTGACGAAAGAGGGGTTGGCTTGAATTCGGGTGAGCCGACGGCAGGACGCCACCGACCCCTGGTTCCCACTCTGGGATCGCATCAGACCCTCGACAACAGTCAGTTGACGGTCCACGTCCACGGATTCCCGTCCTTGGTCCGTGACGGACGTGAGCAGGATCGACCGCGACACCTCGGCGCCGTCACCCCACCCACCCTTGTGATCCGGGTCCGAAACATGATCCGAGGAGCAGCCACAGACGTACGTGTATCTTCAGCGGAATACGCCGCGGACCTGGCACACATGCTCCGGCGAACACAGACGTCGACGAACACGTATACACGGCGGACGCCGGCCGCACACCGAACACCGCCGAAAAGTGGGGGGTCTCATATGACCCCGTCCGAAAGGCGCGCCCCTGGAGGCCGTCACCGCGCACCCTCGGCCGGCAACCGGGCGCTCGCCTTGTTCGCCGGGGACCTGAGGCGGCGGGAGCGGGTCAGTCGGCTTGCAGGGGGCCCGCGAAGGACTTGCGCAGGGACGAGGGAGCGACGACGGGGAGCAGCGAGGCGAGGACCTTGCCCTTGAGCGTGCTCGGCTGCCGCGTCAGCTCGACGTCGACCCGGGTTCCGCCGGCCTCGGGGGTCATCCGGAAGACCCAGCCGCCACCGGCTCCGAAGAGCTTGGAGTCAAGGGTGGTGATGGTGACCGTGTCACCTCCCGGCGTCCACTCGTAGCGCGCGCGCTCCCAGGCGGCGGCGGTGCCCTCGGTGACCTCTGCCCAGGTGTCGCCGAGGTCGTGGACCTCGAAGTGTCCGGCGTCGATCGTGGGCCAGGCTTCCGCCCGGGAAGGGCCGAAGTCGGTCAGCACTCCCAGCACGTCCTTCGGGCTGAGCGTGGAGACGAGGTGGAACCGTACGACTGCCATGGGGCTTTCCTCACCAAGAAGTAACTGTTCTGACCGGTGACGAAAGATTCCCACGCATCTGCGTCACCTGTCAAGACGGTTACTCTTGAGGGGTGTTCAGCCACCTGCCAGGAGGGTCATGTGAGACACGTGTTTCCGTGTGGGACGCCCGCCCTCGACTTCGTGGGCACCTTGCAGGCGCGTCGCGGGCAGACTCCCGACGAACGGATCGGCACCCCCGGGCGACTCGACGCCTGGTTCGTGCAGTCCGGGCTGCTCGACAAGGAACCTGGTTCCGACGCGGCTGACCTGCGCACGGCTCTAGCCCTGCGGGAGGCGATCTACTCGCTGGCCCGGGCCCGTATCGACGACCACCCCCTGCCCGCCGGGGCGGTCACCGCGGTGAACCGGCAGGCCGCCGGAACGCCGGTGGCGATGTGCCTGTGCCCCGAGGGCGCGAGACGTCTCGGTACCGCCTCCCAGGCCCTGACCGATCTCGCCCGCGAGGCTGTCGAGGTCTTCGCGGGCGAGGAGTCAGCCCTGTTGCGTGAGTGCGGACACCCCGACTGCACACAGGTCTACCTCGATCGCTCCCGGGGCCGCAGAAGGGAATGGTGCGCGATGAGAACCTGCGGGAACCGCACCAAGGCAGCGGCCCTGCGGGCGCGTCGTCGGCGCTGAGAGCGCCGCACTCCGGACTGCCACGCACACGTGCCCCGCAGGGCGGTACACCCGCTGCGGGGCACGCATGCGCGGCAGGACGGTTCACCCGCTGCGCGGCACGCGTTCCTCAGGCCCGGTTCTCGGCCTGGAACATCCAGCTCTGCTTCTCCAGGTCGGCGGTCAGCCCGATCAACAGATCCTGGGTCACGGCGTCCGCCGGGCCCGTCTCCTCGATGCGTCCCCGTACCCGTTCGACGACCGCGGAGAACGTCCGCACCAGTGCTTCGACGGTATCGACGTCCTTCGTCCAGCCGGACGGAAAGGCAGGCACGCCGCTGGTCCCCGCGATGGTGGCGGCCCGTCCATCCGGGCTGACCCCCAGGGCGGCAGCACGTTCGGCCACGGTGTCGGCGTAAAGGCGTGCAGAGGTGACGACCTCGTCGAGCTGCAGATGAATGGAGCGGAAGCGCGGGCCGTACAGGTTCCAGTGCGCCTGCTTGGCCACGAGGGAGAGGTCGAGCAGGTCGACGAGGGTTGTGCGCTGTTGTCGGTTTGCTGAGCTGAAGTGAGTGGTGGTGTGCGGGAGTGGGTCCTGTCGACGGGTTCGTGGGGTAGGAACGGGGGTTCTGTGGTCGAATGGGTGACCTTGGCAGCTGCTGCTCGTTGGGCTGGACAGCGGGTGGCTGGCCTTTGAGGGCGGGGGTGAAGCGGTGGGTGGTTTGCGGGAGTTGGCCGGGCCCTTCGTGGTGCCCGGGCCTTGCGGGGTGGCGGTCCGGGACCGGTTCAAGCACCTCACCTCCCAGGACGAGAAGGTGCTGCGCGCGGTCGGTGAGCATCAGGGTGCGCTCGCTTCCCGTGATCTCAAGGCCCGCTGCGCGGACGGTCTGGAGCACAGCGCGGACACCTGGGCAGCGCGTAAACGGGACCTGACGAAGGAGTCGTCGTCGCGGATCGCGGGTGCGATCACCAAGGCCACGCACGATCAGTGGGCGCTCGCGCGCCGTTGCCAGGCGGCGCACATCCAGACACTGGAGGCCGGGATCAGGACGCTGCGGCACCGCCTGTCCCTCCCGATCGGTGCACCCGGAACGAAGCGGGCCGCAGGAGGCTACCGCTCCCGGAGCGAGTGGTTCCACAAGTCCCGCCGCCTGGCTGCCCTGGAGGCGCGGCATGCGGCCGTTGTCGCCGACCGGCAGGCCGGACGCGTGCAGGTGGTGCGGGGCGGAAAACGTCTCCTGAACACCCGCCACCACCTCGCCGAGGCCGGGCTCACCGAAGACCAGTGGCGGCAACGGTGGGAGGCGGAGCGCTGGTTCATCGCGGCCGATGGTGAGTCGGGGAAGCGGTTCGGGAACGAGACGATCCGCGTCACCCCGGACGGCGAAGTGTCCATCCGACTTCCTGCCCCGCTCGCGCACCTGGCCAACGCCGGGCACGGCCGGTACACCCTCACCCCCCGGATCTCGTTCGCGCACCGGGGCGCGGAGTGGGCCGACCGCATCACCGCCAACCGGGCCGTCGCCTACCGCATCCACCTCGACACGGAGCGCGGCCGCTGGTACCTCACCGCATCCTGGCAACGCCCCGTTGTGAAGACCATCCCGCTGGCCACCGCCCGCGCCCGGGGCATGATCGGTGTCGACACCAACGCCGACCACTTCGCCGCCTACCGCCTGGACCGGCACGGCAACCCCCTCGGCGGGCCCCGGCGGTTCTTCTACGACCTGTCCGGGACCGCCGGTCACCGCGACGCGCAGCTCCGCCACGCCCTGACCCGCCTGATCCACTGGGCGGTGCGTGTCGGTGTCGCCGCGATCGGCATCGAAGACCTCGACTTCACCACCGAGAAGACCCGCGAGAAACACGGCCGCAGGAAACGGTTCCGGCAGCTCATCTCCGGCATCCCGACCCGCAGGCTCAAGGCCCGGCTCGTCTCCATGGCCGCCGAACACGGCCTTGCGATCGTCGCGGTCGACCCCGCCTACACCTCCCAATGGGGTGCCCAGCACTGGCAGAAACCACTGACCACCCCCCGCCGCACCATGTCCCGTCACGATGCCGCCGGCATCGCCATCGGACGACGCGCCCTCGGACACCCGATCCAGCGACGGACGGCACCGCCCCCGCACGACCGGAGCGATCGTGCGAGGCATCGGACCGCCCAGGCCGGACCAGGCGACCGGGGGCGTGAGGGAACCCGCCCACCCGCAACGGACCGGCCCCCCGGAGAGCCGTCACCGAACGGGACGCGAACGCGGGAACCCAGCGCATCCAACACCGTTCGGGATGCGCCCAGTACGCAACAGTGGGTCCAGGACTCACTCACGCACACTGGCTAGGAACGGTCCCCTGCAGGGCTCTTCCCGCGATCTCGCGTTCCCTGTCCGGCAGCGGGCTGTTGATGATCGTCATGCGGTGTGGTTCCTTTCCCGGTTGTCGCCAACGTCCCCATTGTCGAGACCACCGGGCGTGCCGCGGATCAGTTGTTTGACTGTCACCCGGCAGGACCGGAACGCGCGGCACCCGGTGCGCGGGGGCGGCCCAGGGACCGAAGGGACCGCGTTCGCGGCAGGATCCGTGGCACGTTCCAGCACCTCGGTCAGCATGGACGCCGCAGCGTTCATGGTCATGACCCCGGGGCAGCCGAGCGCCACCGTCAAATGACCGATTCAGGCACGGGGTGCGCCGCGCGAACCGGGCCACGGTGAGCGGCATCGCCGCTGACGGACACCGCCGGTGGACTGTGGACAGCCGGAAGCGCCGCGACGGCGGCGGGTGGGCGAGCCCACCTGTCGCCGTCGGCGGATCGGTCCGTGTCTGCCGGGTCAGATGGTGATGGTCTTGTACTCGGTGTAGGTGCCGAGGCCGACGGCGCCGTATTCGCGGCCGATACCGCTGGCCTTGAAGCCTCCGAACGGGCCGTCGAAGGCGACGGAGGCGCCGTTGACCGTGATGGTGCCGGTGCGGACGCGGCGGGCGACCGCCAGGGCGTGGGCCTCGTCGGAGGACCAGACGCCGCCGGAGAGGCCGTATTCGGAGTCGTTGGCGATGCGGACGGCGTCGTCCTCGTCGTCGTAGGCGATGACGACCAGGACCGGGCCGAAGATCTCCTCCTGCGCGATCCGCATGGTGTTGTCGACGTCGGCGAAGACGGTGGGCGTGACGTAGTTGCCCTTCTCCAGGCCCTCGGGGATCTGCGGGCCGCCGGTGACCAGACGGGCGCCCTCCTCGATGCCGAGCTGGATGTAGTTGCGCACCCGCTCCTGCTGGTCGGGGCGGATCATCGGGCCGATGAAGGTGTCCGGGTCATTGGGGTCCCCGACCTTCAACGACTCCACCAGTTCCTTCAGCCCGGCCACGACCTCCTCGTACCGGCTGCGTGGGGCGAGGATCCTGGTCTGGGCGATGCACGACTCGCCGTTGTTGAGCAGGGAGCCGAACTTCAGACCCGCGACGGCCTTCTCGATGTCGGCGTCGGGAAGGATGATCGCGGCGGACTTGCCGCCCAGCTCCAGGCTGACGCGCTTGAGCTGCTCACCGGCGATCGAGGCGATGCGGCGGCCGGCCCGCGTCGAACCGGTGAAGGCGATCTTGTCGACGTCCGGGTGCGAGACCAGGTATTCGCTGGTCTCCCGGTCGGCGGGAAGGACACTGATCACGCCTTCCGGCAGACCCGCCTGCTCCAGCAGCTCGGCCAGGAAAGCCATGCTCAGCGAGTTCTCCGGGGACACCTTGAGAACCACGGAGTTACCGGCGAGCAGGGACGGGATGATCTTCGAAGTGGCCGAGGAGAACGGCGAGTTCCACGGGATCACCGCGGCCACGACACCCACCGCCTCGCGGCGGACCACACTGCGCACGGGGGAAGCCGGGTCGGAGGGGACCAGGGTCTCCTCCCAGCCGAACTCCTCCGCCGCCTTGAGGTAGGCGTTCGCCTGCCGGGTCAGACCGGGCTGTCCGGCCCGGGTGAACCATCCGGCCGAGCCGTTCTCCATCGAGATCAGGTGGGCGACCTTCTCCGCGCTCTCCTCGCGCAGAGCGTTGAACCGCCGCAGGACCGCGATCCGTTCCGCCGGCGGGGTCAGCCGCCACACACCTGCCTCGAACGAAGCGCGCGCCGCCGCCACCGCGCGGTCGATGTCTGCCGGCCGGGCCTGTGCCACACGGCCGATCGGCGACTGGTCGTGCGGCGAGGCGATGTCGAGCAGCTCGGGGTCGCTCGGCTCGACCCAGGAACCCCCGATGAAAAGCCGGTCGTAGGTGATCATGTGCGTGCTCTCTTCCGATGCTCTCGGTCCGTTTGGACGACTCGCTTAACTGCCACTTCAATGTAGCACTTCCATTCGTTAGCTACACATAAACGTAGAGGGAAAGCCTCTATCTTCCGCTCCATCGTTACTCTTGACTGATGAGAGCCGACGCAGCGCGCAACCTGGAAGCCGTCCTGACCACCGGGGCCCGCATGCTCGCCGCCGACCCGGGCGCGAGCATCGCGAGCATCGCC
>NZ_JBHVEE010000037.1:0-41834 GCF_042802415.1 Streptomyces sp. NPDC057486
GTACTGGACGTACTCGGACGACCCCGACAACGCAGCGAGCGTGCGTGCCAGGCGTCGCGGGGCAGGCGGGACTTCCGACACACGCCCTAGTGGCCGGGAAACCACCCGGAGTGCCACCCCCATGAGCTCCCAGCGCAGGAAATGCACCGCTCTGCACCATCACACCTGCTGCGGCGGGAAATCGCGCTCAAGGGATCCAGGGCGAGGACTTTCCGGATTCGGCGCCAACGTCGTGACCGCCGACTTGACGGGTCATCACGACAGCCTCTCCTCCATCTCCCCTATCGACAACGACCGACCGCGGGGCCCCACCCACCCCTGTCTTCGATGTCCATGAGAAGCGCCGGCACTCGGCAACACCTGGTGCCTGGGCCGGCGTCGGACGGCACTCCGGAGCGAGTCCGGGAGCCGTGCCGCCGACGCCGGCCTGTGGACGTGGGCTCAGATGTGGCCGCCGGGCGTCACGGTGATGGACGCCGGACCGGCCGGCAGGTTAACGGTGTACTGGCGCAGGTAGGTGTCCAGGAACGGTGAGCGGTCGCCCTGGGTGGCCACGTCGTCGGACGGGTCGTCCAGGGACAGCCTCAGCACGGCGCCCGAGACGTCGATGGTCTGGCCCGACGGGGTGTCACGCCACGACCCGGTCTGGATCGAGCCGATCTCCACGGCCAGGACGTGCCCGGCCGCCAGCGTCCAGTCGGTCGCCTTGAGGTCGACGCTCATTCGGCCTTTCTTCAGCAGGGAGACTTGCTCGTCGAACATCACGGCCTTGCCGTCCGGGCCGACGTCGTAGAGCTTGAGCATGATGTTGCCCTCGCCCTTCGCGGTCAGCGAGATGTTCGGCGTGGCGGTCAGCCGCACGTCCTGGGTGAGCGGCTGCGACCAGACGAAGAAGCTGGAGCCGACCTCACCGGCCTGCTGCCTCTTGGCGATCCCCTTGGCCAGACCCTTGGGCGCCGACTGCTCGGTCGCCGGGGCGTTCTCCATGTCCCAGTTGCCCGACGGCTGGACCGCCTCGGGCACCGGCGCACCGGCTGCGGCCAAGGTGGCGCGGGCGGAGGCACCGCCGTCGTCGAGGTAACTGCCGTTCCCGAGCGGGAGGGTGACGTCGCGCTCCACCACCGGCCAGGTGTCCTGGGCCCGCCAGTGACCGGTGGAGTCCTCGACGGAGTACTTCGGGTAGCCGACCGAGGGCTCAACGCCCTTGAGGTACTGGTCGTAGAAGGACAGCATCTCGTCGTACCAGCCCTCGCGGCCCATGGCCAGGCGACCGTCCCTCACCCGGTCTCCACCACGCACATGGTCCCACTGTCCGACCCAACCGCGCTCCGGGCCGGTGTGGTTGGTGAGGTACTCCTGCATCTCCTCGGGCTTGGTGTTGTTCTCGATGAAGCCCTGGGTGACGAAGAGCGGCGTGTTGGTTCCCTGAGCCATCTTGGCCAGGTCACGGGAGGTCCAGAACGGGTCGTTCTGGTCTGAAATCCGGTAGCCGGCCGAGTTCTCGGTCAGGCACTGGGGGTGGGAGATCTCGTACCGGGCGTTGGCCTGGTAGCGCGCGTCGTCGTCCGACAGCGGGGCCAGCGTGGCAATGCCGTTGTAGGCATTGGCGGTTCCGGTCACATTCGGGCGGGGGACACCGTTGGAGTAGATGTACTGGTACATGTCCCAGAGGGGCTCCTGGGCAACGACGGCCTTCAGCGCGGACTGCTTCAGACCGTTGCCTATGAGGCCGGTGACGGCGTCGTAGGACTTGCCGTACATGCCCACCGCGCCGGTCGACCACGGTTGGCTCGCGGCCCAGTCGATCGCGGCCTTCACGTCGGCCTGCTCACCGGGACCGCCCCAGTCGAGGCAGCCGGTCGAGCCGCCGAAGCCGCGCAGGTCGACCATGAGGAACGCGTAGCCGTGGGAGAAGAGGTCGCTGCCCTCGATGAAGTCCTGGAAACGGTTCGAGGGACCGGTGTGGGTCCAGCCCTCGGGGCCCGTCTGGCCCATGTGTCCGAAGTACGGGCCGATGGAGAGGATGACCGGCACCTTCTGCCCGGCGGACACGCCTTCGGGCATCAGCAGGTCGCCGTGCAGTTCGGTACCGGAGCCGTCCGAGGAAGGGAAGTAGTGCTGGGTCCAGACCGAGCCCTTCGGGACACGGTCGTTCTGCTCGTGCGTGATGCCGTCGGTCGCGGTGGCGACCGCGGTGGTCGGGGTCCGAGCGGAGGTGGCGGTCGGTGACGCGACGGCAGGGCCGGCGAGTGCACCGGTCAGCGCCAGAGTGGTGACGAGTGCCGAGGCGGCCCAGCCGGGCGCGCGACGTCTGTTCACAAGCTCTCCAGAGTCGTCGGTACGGAGTGGAGCAGTGGTTCCGGCGGAGCGGCAGCCCCAGCCCGCCATCGCCGCAGCGACGACGGACGGTCGCACGCACGCACGCCAGGAACGGGACCGTCTGTGCGAACCCGGGCCGGAACCAATGGTGAGCGAGCCTAAGGTCAGCACTGAAACCCGTCAACGGTGCTGTGTATGCACTGTGTTAATGATGTGACGGGTACAAGTCGGTCTCTGGCTAGCAGCAGTTGTGTGAAAACGGTGGGAGCGTCGGCTGCTGCGGGCGCCGGTATCACCCTGACAGCGACACATGCACGTCCTGTCGGATGCGAACAGACTGCCCCTCCTCGTCGGCGTCTCGGCCGGCAACGTCCACGACAGCGAAGGGCCGAAGCCCATGGTCGAGGGTCACCACACGGGACACGCCCCCACCGCGGCCGCCACTTCAAGCCCCAGCGCCTGCACGCCGGCAAAGCCTGTGCCCGGGCCGACCTGCGCAACTGGCGCCGCGGCAGGCGCATCGGAGTCCGCATCGCCCGCAGAGGAATCGAGTCGAGCGAGCGATTGGGACGCCCTCAGACGGGTCGTCGAGCGGACCATGTCCTGGCTGTCCGGCTACCCCCGCCTCAGCCCCCGCTACGAGCGAGACCCCCCGCTTTCTCGGACTCGCCGCCTTCCTCGGCTGCTACAAATTTCCCGCGTAGGCTGCTTCCACCCTCCTTCGGGGAGAGGTGTGTCCAGCAGGCTGCGCAGTTCGTGGTCGGGCGGTATGCCGATGTCCGGACCCCGTGCATGGCACCGGGAAGGTTTCCCTGCGGCGCGTCGACTCCCGTTCCCGGTCGGTCGGTTCACGGCGACGGAGCCGGCCGTGAACCGACCGGCCGTCGCAGACCTCAGCGACCGGCCGCCAGGCCGAGGGCGATGTCGACGATCATGTCCTCCTGGCCGCCGACCAGTCGTCGCCGGCCGCATTCCATCAGGATGTCGCGCACGTCGACTTCGTACCGCTGCGCGGCGCTCTCCGCGTGCCGCAGGAAGCTGGAATAGACACCCGCGTAGCCCAGCGTGAGGGTCTCGCGGTCGACCCGGACCGGTCGGTCCTGCAGCGGCCGGACGATGTCGTCCGCGGCGTCCTGCAGCTTGAACAGGTCGCAGTTGTGCTTGAAGCCCGACAGGTTCGCAACCGCGACGAACGCCTCGATCGGGCAGTTCCCCGCGCCCGCACCGTGTCCGGCGAGCGAGGCGTCGACGCGGTAGACGCCGTTCTCGACCGCGACCACCGAGTTCGCGACGGACAGCGAGAGGTTCTCGTGGGCGTGGATGCCGATCTCGGTGGCCGGGTCGAGGACGTCGCGGTAGGCGCGCACCCGGGCGGCGACGTCGTTCATCGTCAGCCGGCCGCCGGAGTCGGTGACGTAGACGCACTGGGCGCCATAGGACTCCATCAACTTGGCCTGCTTCGCGAGCTGTTCCGGCTCGGCCATGTGGGAGAGCATCAAGAAGCCGGAGACGTCCATGCCCAGTTCACGGGCGGCGGCGATGTGTTGCGCGGAGATGTCGGCCTCGGTGCAGTGGGTGGCCACCCGCACTGAGCGAACGCCGAGGTCGTAGGCGTGCCTCAGCTCGTGGATGGTTCCCACACCCGGCAGTAGCAGAGTGGTGAGGCGGGCGTTCTTCAGGACCGAGGCGGCGGCCTCGATCCACTCCCAGTCGGTGTTCGAGCCCGGGCCGTAGTTGAGCGAGCCGCCGGCGAGGCCGTCACCGTGCGCGACCTCGATCGCGTCGACGCCGGCCTCCTCCAGGGCCACGACGATGCGCTTGACGTCGTCGGGCGTGATGCGGTGCCGGACGGCGTGCATTCCGTCGCGGAGGGTGACGTCCTGTACAAAGATCGGGGTGCTCACTTCTTGGCCTCCTTCGCGGCGGCGATCTTCTCGGCCATCTGCACCGCGGCCGAGGTCATGATGTCGAGGTTTCCGGCATACGCCGGGAGGTACATGCCCGCGCCCTCGACCCTGAGGAAGACCGACACCTGGTGGGTCGGCCGTGCGGTCGCGCCCTCGGCCAGCAGCGTCTCGACCGGCTGGCCGGCCGGGACCTCGGTGATCTGGACGTCCTGGACCATCCGGTAGCCCGGGACGTACGCCGAGACCTCGGCGACCATCTTGCTGACCGACTCGGTGATCTGCGCCTTCGCTGTCTCGCCGTCCTCGCCCTCGGGCAGGGTGACCAGCGCGAAGACCGTGTCACGCATCATCAGCGGCGGCTCGGCCGGGTTGAGGATGATGATCGCCTTGCCCCGTTGGGCGCCCCCGACCTGCACGATCGCCGAGGAGGTCGTCTCGGTGAACTCGTCGATGTTGGCCCGGGTACCGGGGCCGGCCGACTTGGAGGCGATCGAGGCAATGATCTCCGCGTACGCCACCGGGACGACCCGGCTGATCGAGGCCACGACCGGGATCGTCGCCTGGCCACCGCAGGTGACCATGTTGACGTTCGGCGCGTCGAGGTGCTCCTCGAGATTGACCGCCGGGATGACGTACGGACCGATCGCGGCCGGCGTCAGGTCGATCATGCGGATGCCGAGCGGGCGCAGCTTCTCGTCGTTGTGCTTGTGCGCACCGGCCGAGGTGGCGTCGAAGACGATGCCGATCTCGTCGATCTGCGGCGACTTCAGCAGCCCCTCCACTCCCTCGGGGGTGGTCTCGAACCCGAGGCGCGCGGCGCGGGCCAGACCGTCGGAGGCGGGGTCGATACCGACCATGACCCCCATTTCGAGGTGCTGCGCATTGCGCATGATCTTGATCATCAGGTCGGTTCCGATGTTGCCCGACCCGATGATGGCGACCTTGGTCTTGCTCATCGTCGTTCCTTACGCAGAGAAGGTGACCGACACCGTGCCGAGGCCGGTGACAGTGGCATGAACGGCAGCGCCCGGCGTCACGGGACGCATCGGGCCGAGGGCACCGGAGAGGATGACCTGGCCGGCGCGGAGCGGCTCGCCCAGTTCGCGGGCCTGGCGGGCGAGCCAGACGACGGCGTTGACCGGGTCGCCGAGGCAGGCGGCGCCGCTGCCGGTGGAAACGGTCTCGCCGTCGACGGTCATGGCCATCTCGGCCGCCACGGGGTCGAAACCGGTGAGCGGGACGCGCTGCGTGCCGAGGACGTAGCCGCCGGCCGAGGCGTTGTCGGCGACCGTGTCACCGAAGCTGATGTCCCAGTCGGCCACCCGGCTGCCGCAGATCTCGATCGCGGCGACGGCATGGTCGATGGCTTCGCGCACCTGGGCGTCGTCGAGCGGTCCCTCGGCGAGGTCGGCCCCCAGCACGAAGGCGATCTCGGCCTCGACCCGCGGCTGGAGGATCGCGTCGACCGGCACGACCGAGCCGTCGGCGTACTCCATGTCGTCGAAGAGGAAGCCGAAGTCGGGCTGGTCGACGCCGAGTTGCTGCTGCACGGCCGCGGAGGTGAGGCCGATCTTCCGGCCGACGACCGTGGCACCGGCCTCGATCCGCTCGGCGGTGAGCCGCTCCTGCACGGCGTACGCGGTCTCGACGTCGTCGCGGCCGATCAGGTCGCGCACGGGGGCGGCGGGGGTGCCGGTGGCAGCGGCGTCACGGAGCCGGGCCGCTGCGGCGGCGATGCTGTCGGTACCGACAGTGGGGTGGTTCTGGGGCATGTCGTCCAATCTGCGGCATGGGGCACGGAGAACTCCACGTCCGCGTTCCACTCAGCGGTACGCTCTTTTCCATGGAGGACAGCGACACCGTCCTGGGCAAGGCACTGGCGATCCTGCGCGCGTTCGGCCCGGCCGACTCCGTGCTGCCGCTCGCCGAGCTGGTGCGGCGTACCGGTCTGGCGAAGGGCACTGTCCACCGCGTCGCGGGGGACCTGGTCCATCACCGGCTGCTCGACAAGACCGACCACGGCTACCGGCTCTCCGGGGGCCTCTTCGAGCTCGGTCTGCGCGCGGCAACCGAACGCACCCTGTTGGAGCTGGCCATGCCGTTTCTGCAGGATCTCTACGAACGCACCCACGAGACGGTGCACCTCGGTGTGCGCGAGGGGCATGAGGTCGTCTACGTGGCCAAGATCGGCGGACACCGCCAGGCCAAGGCGCCCTCGCGCACCGGTGGGCGGATGCCGATGCACTGCACGGCGATCGGCAAGGTGCTGCTTGCCTACGCCGGGGAGGACGAGCAGGCCGCCGTGCTGAGAGCCCCGCTCGAACGCCGCACGCCGCACACCGTGATCGCCCCCGGCCTGCTGCGCCGACAGCTCGTGAAGGCGGTCGAGACAGGTGTCGCCTACGAGCGCGAGGAGTCGACACCGGGCCTGCTCTGCGTCGCCGCGCCGGTCCTCGCAGCCGACGGTCTGACCGCGGTCGCCGCGATCAGCGTGACCGGCCCGGTCGGACGCTTCCGCCCCGAGTCCCACGCGAACGCCGTACGCGCCGCGGCCGCGACCCTGGGCTCCACCCTCGCCCGCCGGCGCCCCTGAAACCGGCCGTGGCCGGGTGCGACGCACTTCGCGTCACACCCGGCCACGGTGCGGGGCGTGCGGGTGGTCAGGCCGCCCGGTCCTCGACGGCCGCCGAGGAGAGCGGGATCGGCGTGAACATCTCGGGTTCCTCGTCCGGGGTCAGCGCGGTCGGACCGTACACCCAGTCGGTGAAGGAGTAGTCGTCGGTGTCCCGAGCCCGCATGATCGCGTTGCGCTGGAGCCGAGGCTCGCCGTCGAGGTGCCACAGCTCGCCCCAGGCGCGGGCCGTCGTCTGCACCCGCCGGCAGTGCTCCACCCGGACCGCCTCGTACGCGGCCAGCGCACCGTCCCAGTCCGGCTCGGTGCCCGCCGGGGCGGCCTCGGCCAGCCGGGCGTAGTGCTGGGCGAGGACCCAGCCGTCCTCGATCGCCATGATCGCGCCCTGCGCCATGTACTGGAGCGGCGGGTGCGCGGCGTCGCCGAGCAGGGCGATCCGGCCGTGCACCCAGGTCTCGATCGGGTCGCGGTCGAACATGCGCCACCAACGGTCCCGCCACATCAGCGGGATGCCCTTGATGACGGTGTCACAACTGCCCACGAAGGCCGCGTCCAGCTCGTCGGGGGTGCCCCAGTCCTCCTCGCCGGCCAGGGCCTTGGGCGACTCGAACACGGCGACCTGGTTGAACATGTCGCCGCCGCGCAGGGCGTACTGGACGAAGTGGCGGTGCGGGCCGACGTAGACGGTGACGTCGCTCTCCGCGATGCCGTTGTCCTTGACCTGCTCGATCGGGACGGCCGCGCGGTAGGCGACGTAGGAGGAGCTGACCACGTCGTCGCCGATCAACTGGCGGCGGGCCACGGAGCGCAGTCCGTCGGCCGCGATGACCAGCGGGGCGGACTCGACCCGTCCGTCCTTCAGGAGGACTCGGGCGCCGCCCTCAGTGTTCTCGTAGCCGACGACGACCTGGTCGTTCAGCAGCTCGACACCGGCGCGTCGGCAGGCGCGCAGGAAGATGCCGTGCAGGTCGCTGCGGTGGATGACCATGTACGGAAAGCCGTAGCGGCGTTCGAGGTCGCGCAGGTCGAGCCGGGTCAGCACCTGGGAGTCGAGCGCGTCCCGCATCACCATGTTCTCCGGGACGACGCCCAGCGACTTCGCCTCGTCCAGCAGGCCGTACTCGGCAAGGATGCGGGTGCAGTTGGGGGCGATCTGCAGGCCGGCGCCGACCTCGCCGTACTCCGGGGCCTGTTCGAGAACGCGTACCCGCAGTCCCTGGTGTGACAGGGCGTAGGCGGTGCTGAGGCCGCCGATGCCTCCGCCGACCACCAGGACGTCGGGCTGTCCGGCAGGCGTGGGTTCAGGGTTCATGTGCTGTTCCTTGCGTGAGCGGGGCGGGCCCCGGGTTCAGAGCCAGGCGCCCAGCGCGGGGGCGCGGGTGCCGTCCGCGGCGCGCAGGTCGGCGTCGCGTCCGGTGAGGTAGGCCGCAATGTCGTGCAGTTCGCCGGTGACCGGGACTGGCTCGCCGTCGCCCGGCAGCTCCCAGTCGGCGCCGACGGCCGGGGCCCGCAGGATCACGGCCGGGCCGGGGGCCGCGGCGCGCTTGGCTGCGACGTCCTCGCACAGGGCGGCGAGGAAATCGGCCGGCAGATGGGCGAAGGAGACGCCGGTCGCCAGGTCGACGGCGTGGACGCACACTTCGCGGGAACGCATCCAGGGCAGTTCGGTGGCGGGGACGGTACGGCCCTGGGCAGTGACGACCTCGTGCCGCCACTGCTCGTCGGTGAGCTGGTCCATCCGCGCCTCCAGCGCGTCCGCCGAGCGGCGCAGCCAGGCGGTCAGCCGGTCGGACGGCAGGGCGCGGCCGCGTTCGATGCCGGCGGCGCGTTCCTCGGGCGAGGCGTACATCGGGGTGGGTTCGCCTGTGGCGGCCCAGTGGACCAGGTTGGACAGGGCCTCGGCGTTGGCAGCGACGTGCGCGGCGATGTGGGCGCGGCTCCAGCCGGGCAGGGTGCTGGGCGCGGCGTACCCGGCGTCGTCGAGTCCGGCGACGGCGTCGAAGGTCAGCTCGGCGCCGATCAGGGCCCAGCGGCGGGCGTCGGCGAAGGTGCGGGTGCCGTTCGTCACGCTGCGACGACCTTGTTGGTGCAGGCGCCGAGGCCGGTGATCTCGGTGACCACGTTCTGGCCGGGGAGCAGGAAGACCTTGGGGTCGCGGGCGTTGCCGACGCCGGCCGGGGTGCCGGTGGCGATGATGTCGCCCGGACGCAGAGTGATGACGGTGGAGATGTACTGCAACAGGAAGACCGGGTCGAACAGCAGCGTGCCGGTGTCGTCCTGCTGCATGACCTGGCCGTCGACGACCGTCTTGACCTTCAGTGCGGGGCGGACGCCGCCGACCTCGTCGGGGGTGACGACGTACGGGCCGACCGGGGTGGTCGCCTCCCAGATCTTGCCCTGGGTCCATTCGATGGTGCGGAACTGCCAGTCGCGCACCGAGATGTCGTTCATGACGGTGAAGCCGGCGATGGCGTCGGTGGCCTGCTGCTCGTCGGCGCGGCGGACCTGCTTGCCGACCACGACGGCCAGCTCGACCTCCCAGTCGAACGCGTCGGTCTCGGCCGGCTTGACGATGTCGTCGTTCGCGCCGATGAGGGTGTCGGCGAACTTCGGGAAGAGAGTCGGGTAGTTGGGGAGGTCCCGCCCCATCTCCTTGATGTGGTTGGTGTAGTTGTGGCCGACGCAGACGACCTTGGACGGGTTCGGGACGACCGGCGCGAAGTCCGCGCCCTCGACCGGGTAGGTGGTGCCGGAGGCGGCGGCGGCCTTGGCCTGCCAGTCGGCCTCGGCGAACAGTTCACCCAGGTCGGTGCAACCGAGGTCGACGTGGACGTCGCCGTCGAGGCGGACCGCCCGGGTGCCGTCGGTGGTGCGGATGGTGGCGAGCTTCATGGTCAGGCGTCCTTCTGGGTGCGGTTGAGCTGAAGCGCCTCGAAGACGGGCGCGTCGGAGAAGCGGAAGAGGTCGAGGGCGCCGGAGTCCGAGTCGGTCCCGCCGGCCTCGGACCTGGCGGAGAAGGGTTCCCAGGACGGGACGACGAACAGGTCGCCGCGGCTGACCGTCCAGGACTTCTCCCCGACGGTCACGACACCGGAACCGTCGAAGACCTGGTAGACGGAGGAGCCGGTCTCGCGCACGGGCGCGGTCTCGGCGCCGCGGGCGACACGGTGGAACTCTGCGCGGATGGTCGGCAGCACGTCGGAGCCGTCGTGCGGGTTGGCGTAGCGCACCGCGGCGTGGCCGGGCTCGACCGTGCCGCCGTAGCCCTCCTTCTCCAGCAGCAGTTGGTCGCGCAGGGCGGCGTCGGTGTACTCCCACTTGTAGGAGAGCAGCGGGCTGCCCGGGGTGGCCGGGGCGGCCGACAGCGGGCGCAGGCCGGGGTGGCCCCACAGGCGCTCGGAGCGCGACCGCTCCGGCGTGATCCGCTCGGCGTCACTGATCTCGTCGCGGCCGAACTCGAAGAACTGCGCCTCGGTGACGTACTGGAGGGGGATGTCCAGTCCGTCGATCCAGGCCATCGGCTCGGAGGTGGCGTTGTGGTGCGCGTGCCAGTTCCATCCGGCCTGCGGGAGGAAGTCGCCGCGGTTCATCGGCACGGGGTCGCCGCCGACGACCGTCCACACGCCCGAGCCCTCGACGACGAACCGGAAGGCGTGCTGGGTGTGGCGGTGCTCGGGGGCGTCCTCACCCGGCATCAGGTACTGGATGGCCGCCCACAGCGTGGGGGTTGCGAAGGGCCGTCCGCCGAGGGACGGGTTGGCCAGCGCGATGGCGCGGCGCTCGCCGCCGCGGCCGACCGGGACGATGTCGCCGGCCTGGGCGGCCAGCTCGCGCAGCCGCTGCCAGCGCCACATGTGCGGTACGGCGCGCGAGCGCGGGTGGGCCGGCATGAGGTCGCCGATCTCGGTCCACAGCGGGACGAGCAGCTCGTTCTCGAAGCCCCGGTACAGCTCTTCGAGAGCCGGGGTGACCTCGGGCTGCCCCTCCGCGGCGACGGCCTGCAGCCGCACCGGGGAGCCCGAGGCGATGTCATGGGCGAGGGAAGAGTGAGTCACAAGCCACAGCGTGCGCCGTTTCTCTTTGAAGAACATATAGATTCTGCATAGCAGAACCATTCCGGCACCGCGCCATGGACAAGCCGCTCAGGACCCCGCCGCCCCATCCCATCGCCGTGGCCTGCTGCTGCTCGCCGGCCTCTCCGACGAGGAGCTGGACGAGGTGTACGCGACCGAGCGGTACCGGGAGCGTCCGGCCGAGCGCCCGGAGCCCGACCAGCCGCGGGATGAGCTGCGGCGGCTGCAGCGCAACGGATTCGCCTTCGACAAGAGGCGGTCCGAACGCGGTCCGGTCGCACTCGGCGTACCGGTGCGTGACCGGGCCGGCGCCGCGCCGGCCGGTCTGTCGGTGTCGCTGCCCGGCGTGCGCTACGACCCGCACCGCCTCCTGTCCCTGGTCGCCACCCCGAACGCGGCGGCGCACGCCCTGGAGCAGGACCTCGCCGAGGAGGGCCGCCGACAGACGGGGAGGGCCTGTACGGCGCCGCCGACGCGGCGGTGTCGTACAGGCCCTCCCGGCAGGTCGGCCCGTGGCTCAGTTGTTGGCGACGAAGTCGGTGACCAGCCGGTTGAACTCGTCTGCGTGCTCGATCATCGCCCAGTGGCCGCAGTGGTTGAGCACCACCAGGCGGCTGTCCGGGATGTTCGCCAGCAGGAACAGCGAGGTCTCGTAGGAGACGACGCGGTCGTCGCGACCGTGGATCAGCAGGGTCGGCACCTGGATCGTCGGCAGCAGCTCCGGCTTGACCCACTTGGGCAGCGGGGCGCCCTGGGGCATGCCATCGACGTAGTTGCGCAGGTGCTCCGGGCGGGCGAGCGCGGCGTCCGAACGGGCTTGGCACAGTTCGGGGGTGGCGAACCGGGCCTTGTCGAAGACCATGATCTCGACGAGCCGGCGCATGTTCTCCGGGCCGGCGTCGCGGTAGGTCTCGATCAGGACCTTGAGGCCCTCGGACGGGCCGTCACCGGCGCCGAAGAGCGTCGCCAGCCGCATGCCGACCGGCGGGCCCATGGTGACCAGGTGGGATATCCGCTCGGGGTGCTCGGTGGCGAGGCGGAGCGAGGTCTGGCCGCCCATCGAGTTGCCGACGAAGGCAGCCTTGTCGATGTCGAGGGCGTCCATGAACTGGATCGCGGCCTCGACGTGGTCGAGACGGTCGACCGTGGCGGCGTCCGACTCGCCCCAGCCGGGCATGTCGACCGCGTACACGTGGAAGTGCTCGGCCAGGGCCTCGATGTTGCCGGAGAAGTTGCTCCAGCCGGTGGCGCCGGGGCCGCTGCCGTGCAGCAGGATGACCGGGTGGCCGGTGCCCGCCTCGTAGTAGCGGAGCTTCCAGTCGGCGGTCTCGACGGTGCGGGCGATGTCCTGCGGGTTGAGGGTCATCAGTGGTTCTCTTCCATCGGGTTCGGTGCGGCGGCGAGCAGTCCGGCGACGACGCCCGGGGGACGGTGGCCCCAGCTGTGCAGCCGGTCGAGCGTCTTCACCTCCCAGGTCTCGTCGTCGATGATCAGCCCGCCCCAGCCGTACTCGATGCTGAAACCGGACGGCGTGAAGACGTAGAAGCTGAACATGTGGTCATTCGGGTGCATGCCGAGCGTCATCTCGAACGGCTGCTTGGCGTCCATGCACCGGTCGTAGGCCAGGCCGACGTCGCGGATGTCGGTGACCTCGACCATGAAGTGGTGGGTCTTCTTCGGCGACGGAAGGTCGCCGAAGGCGACGGTGTGGTGGCGGCCGTTGCAGTGCAGGAAGATCAGGTCGGCGACGATGCCCGGGGCGAGCTCCTCGACGATCATGTCGCTGATCTTGAAGCCGAGCAGGTCGAGGTAGAAGCCCAGGTAGGTCTCCCGGGAGACGCCGTGGGCCAGCAGGACCTGGTGGCCCGCGCCGCCGGCGCCGGTCACGAAGCCGCCGAGCAGCGAAGCGGACTCGAACGGCGTGGCGGCATCGGCCAGGCCGTTGACCAGCTCGACCCGGTTGCCCATCGGGTCGGCGGTGATGAAGATCCGGTCCACCTTGCGGGCGGCGGCGAGCGCCTCGTCGCCCTCGGTGACCTCGACGTCGGCCGCACGCAGCTTCTCGACCAGGGTGTCGAGCGCGTCCGCGCCCTCGACCTCGTAACCGGTGGCCACCAGGTCGTCGGCCGGGCCCTCGCTGATGACCCAGCGGTGGGCCTTCTCGTCGGTACGCAGCGTGAAGCCGTTCCCGGTCTTCTCGCCGAGCTGCATGCCGAGCAGGGTGACACCGAAGTGCTCCCAGTCGGCGAGGCTGCTCACCTCGTAGACGACGTATCCGAGTTCCTTGACACCAGACAAGTCCTTCTCCTTCTTCGCAGGATCGATCAGACGGTGGGCACGGCAAGGCCGTGGGTATCGGCGGCGGCGACGAACCTGTCCGGACGGACCGCGATGACACGGGCGCCGTACCGGCGCATCCAGGGGAGGACGACCTCGTCCAGGTCGACCAGCTCGTCCGGCCCCTCGGTATGCGAGGTCTTCGGGCGCACCGCGCGGTAGTGGGCCCCGAGCCCGTCCCAGCCGGCCTTCTCCTCCGCCGACAGCAGGGTCGCTGGGTCGACCTGGTCGCCGAGCAGCACGAAGTGCCGGCCGAGGTGATCGTCCAGGCGGGCCATACGGCCGGCGGTGTCACCGGTGATCGGCTGCGGGATCATGCGGCCGATGACGCTGGCGTCACCGGTCTCGCCGCGGATCCAGCCGCCCGCCAGTACCGGCGGGGCGGTGAGCGGCGGCTCGAACGGGGTGACCGTGCTCTCGGGCACCGCGTTCATCGCGGCCTGCTCCTCCTCGGAGACCTCTTGCTTGATCACCCGGCCGAGGCCGACAGCGAGGCCGGTGTAGAAGGCGGCGTTGGGGCGCCGCTCCGCCTCGTAGGTGTCCAGCCAGCTTTCGGGCAGCTCGCCCTTGAGCACACGGGCGAGTTTCCAGCCCAGGTTGTGAGCGTCGCGCATACCGGTCTGCATGCCGGCACCGGCCCACGGCGGCATCAGGTGCGCCGCGTCACCGGCCAGGAACACCCGCCCCTGGCGGAACGTGTCGGCCATCCGGACGTGGTGCTGGTAGAAGGCGTGCTGGTGGATCTCGACATCGTCCTCGGATACGCCGAGCGCCTTGAGCAGAGGCCATATCTCGGCGCTCGTCGGATAGTCCGCCGGGGTCTCGTCGGGCTTGAGCGGGATCTCCCACCGGTGGTTGCCCGCGGACAGGGCGATGTCGACGACCGGGCGCTCCTTGTCGGACCAGAAGGTCAGGAAGTCCCGATCGGGCCACCAGCGCTTGACGTGGCAGTCGACGACCACCCAGGTGACGTCGTCGGTGTCGCCCAGCAGCTTGCAGCCGATCCGGCCGCGGGTGGCGCTGCTGCCGCCGTCGGCGCCGATCGCGTAACGGGCGCGGGTGGTACGGGTCGTGCCGTCGGCGGTCGAGGTGACGGTGACGCCGTCGGCGTCCTGCTCGATGCCGGTGACCTCGTCGCCGTAGTGGACGGTGACCAGGTCGTCGTACCGCTCCTGGACGGCCGCGCGCAGCTCGGCCTCCATCGTCGGCTGGTAGATGTTGTAGAAGCGCGGAGTGCGGCCCAGGGTGGACGGCAGGTGCTCGATCCGCATGATCTCCGTGCGGTCGTAGGTCATCCAGCGCAGGGCGCGCTGCGGGTCGATCACCTTGTCGATCCGCTCGTCGATGCCGAGGTCCTGGAAGATCCGCATCGTCCAGTCGTTGACCGTCACGGCGCGCGCCCGGGAGTAGATGTCCCGGTCCCGTTCGAACGCAACGGCGGAGATGCCGTATCTGGCGAGGGTGAGTGCGGCGATCACACCGGTCGGGCCATAGCCGACAATCGCGACATCCGCGTCGTATCTCTTGGTCATGCGCAGGCTCCGTGGTGAACGCAAAGAGGGAAAATTTTGGACCGATCGGTCGGTACAATTCGAAGGTAACAGCGCCCCTCCACAGCCCGTCAAGAGATTCCGGGCAGGGATTTCCCGCACTGGCGAGCCCCGGCCCTGGTGGGAAGCGCGCCCTGGCGTCGCCTAGACTCCGGAAGGTGGAGAAGATCGAGCCGCCCGCGCCGGAGACACGCACCAACCGCCGCGGCCGCCGGTCACGGCAGGAGATCCTTGACGCGGCCGCCCGCGTGATGTCCGTCCGCGGCTACGCCGGAACGCCGATGTCGGCGCTCGCCAAAGAGACCGGCCTGCCGAAGAGCGCCTTCTACCATCATTTCGAATCCAAGGCGGGACTGCTCTCGGCCGTCATGGAACAGGGCGCGCACGGCTTCTTCGACGCCATGCGCGAAGCCCATCGCAACCCTCCGGAGGACGGCACCCCCCACGAGCGGCTCCGCTGGTATCTGCGCCGGACCGGCAACGTCATGGAGAACGGCGAGGAGTTCCTGCGCCTGCTGCTCGTGCTGGTGATGAGCCGCGAGGCGGCAGAGGCGCCCGAGGCCCTGCAGACCGTGATCGCGGTCCGCGACGAGGGGCGCGTCTACATGGCGCACATGATCCGCTCGTCCTTCCAGAGCGCGGGCGAGGAGACCGCCGACAAGATCGCGGAGGCCCTCGCCCCCTTCGGAATGGCCGGCTACGACGGCGCGTTCGTCGCCATGCAGTCCGAAGGCGGCAGGCCCGTCTCGGCATGGATGGATCAGCTCGCCGACTCCATTGCGGCGCTCGGCGAGGCGATCATCGCCGCCGACTGACGAGGCCGCGACCCGCACCTGTGACGCTGCGACCGCCTGGAGATCGTCCGCGCCCCATCGGGACAGGTCGGTCCCTTGGGGGAAGTACTGGCGGAGCAGGCCGTTGGTGTTCTCGTTTGTGCCGCGTGGCCAGGGGCCGTGCGGGCCGGCGAAACAGATCTCCAGGCCGGCGCCGATGCGGAGTTGGGCGCGTTCGGCCATCTCGGCGCCCCGGTCCCAAGGGCTCTCCCGTAATCCCTGGTGGATCAGCGCGCGGCGTCGGATGCGGTGCATCGCAAGGCGGAGGAGCGTCCTCATACTGGATTTATTCGGGTGTTCCGACAACGCAGCGAGGTGCCGTAGCCGGCGTCGTGCGCCCGCCAGGGATTACGGGACAGCCCTTAGTCAGCGACCGGCGCAGTTGGTCGGGAAGTTCGGCGACAGTGGCGGCAACGGCGTCGCGGGAACGGGACGAACGGGCAGACCGGGTAAGGGAGTTGTGGCCCGCTGCGGTTATCACGCACACGTCGACGGCCAGCAGTGTTGCGGGCTTGAACCGCCGTTCGCGCCGGTCACGCGGGTCGACCACTCACACGAGCGCATCCAGCAGCCCCGGCGGCGGAGCCGGGGGGGAGGAGGGCATGAGCCGGAGCGGTGCCACCAGCGTGCCCGGCGTGGGCATGAATGAAGAGACGAGCACGGCAACCTTGCGGATCTTGAAGCCTGGACACCTCCTGATCCACATGTGCCGTGCTCGTCCGACCTTTCCCCTCCCGGCCCGCCGTGCTCAGAACAGGCGAAGCGGACTCCACCCGCGGCCCTGAGCCGAGTTGAGCCAACGGGGCGCGGCTTACACCGCGCGCATGACGGTCAGCGTCATGCTGTTGTTCTTGTAGGACACCCGGAACAGATAACCGCCCACGTTCACGACCCGGTTCTCCGGGAGTGCGTGGAAGGCGCCCTTGATCGAGCTACCGCTCATGATCGTGAACACGGTGCCCGGGGTCAGCCGGCCCCGCACGTCCAGGTCCAGCTCACCGTCCAGCACCAGGTTCCCCGCCGCCCGGACGCTCGTGTAGTCCCGGTCGCCGGAGATCGTGACGGCAACGCGACCCTGCTTGCCGATGGTCGCGTTCCCGCCGACGTTCAGGACATTGCCTTCGGCGCCGGAAACGCCGGTGGTCTGCGCGGCCTCGTCGGCCGTGAGCCCGGGCCGCAGCACGCCGTGGCTGACGTTGATGCTGTCACCCACGGTGCCGCTGCCGCCGAGCGTTCCGCCGCGCACGTCGACAGCGCTCGCATGCGAGCCGACGACCGACAGTTTGCCGTCGAGGACGGTGCTCGTCCCGTGCCAGGTCTCGCTGCCGGTGAGGAACAGGGTGCCGGCGCCACGCTTCGTGAGGCTGCCCTCGTAGGCGCGGGCCTCGCGGGCCTGCTCACGGCGGACCCCGATGGCGTAGTCCGACTTGTCGGCGTCGCTCGCGTCGGCCGGCAGGCCTTCGGTCCAGCCCTTGTCGGCCTTGGTCGCCGTCCAGGCGGCCGCCTCGGCGGCGTCCTCCTGCTGGCGGGCCCGGATCGCGACGTCCGAGATGTCGTTCGACCACACGTCGTCGCGCCCCTGTGTGTCGACGACGAACGGCCCCAGGAACTGGCCCGGGCCGTTCATGGCCTCCCGCAGACTGACCGTGCCCCAGCCGTTGCGGCTGTCCGGCACCTGCACGATCTGGCCGCCGGTGGGGTTCTGCACGGCCTTGCCCGCCGCGTCACTGATCGTGTTGTTCTGCCGGCCGGTGGTGAACATCGTGTAGAGCGCCTGCTCGTTGGTCATGTACGGGAAGCGCTGCATGATCAACGACAGCGCGGCCGCCGAGTGCGGGCCGGCCATCGACGTCCCCGACGAACTGCCGTAACGGGGCTCGGGGACGTCGTTGACGACCGACACGGTCGTGCTGTTGATGCCATTGGCCGGCGCCGTCACGCAGGACCACTTCGCGACGCCGCACTGGTTGAACGTCTGCTGGCCGGGGACCAGGACGGAGCCGTCGGGGTTGTACGTGCGCCCCTGGGTGGGGTTGATCCCCGACGTCGTGTACCAGCTGCCCTCCAACTCGGGTATGAAGTACGGCGCGGCGCCTCGCGGCGACGGGTTCACGTAGCCGCTGTTGCCGGCGGTGAACTGGATGACCGTGCCGGTACGCGCGGCCTCGATGGCACCGTTCAGCCAGCGGGCGGCGCTGCCGTTCGCGTCGACGACGCCGTCCGGAGTGGACCAGAGGCGCCATGCCGTGTTCAGACCGAAGCCCGCCGGGCTGCCGGGCGGCGTGTCGTACGTGTTGTAGTTTTCCGTGTTGGGCTGGCTACCCCAACTGCTGGTGATGATCCTGATGGGCTCGCCGTTCGCCGTCCTGGTGGAGTTCACGGCCCGGTAGACATTGCCGATGTAGGCGTCGTCCGGCGTCTGCGCGGCGGTCGCGTTCGCCGGCAGGAGGCCGTAGAGCACGCCGTCCTTCTTGCCGGTGTTGCCCATGTACACGTTGCTGTTGAACGCGACGCCGTGCATGTTGGCATCCGGCCCGGCCGGTTGCGTCTCGCCGACACCGTCGCGGCTCGCACCGATGGTCCCGCTGACGTGGGTGCCGTGACTGTCGTTGAACGCCGGGTTGTAGAACCCCGGCGTGGGGCCCGTGCGGCCGCCCTGGGCCTCCACTGAGAAGTAGCGGTCCCCGACCGCGTAGTTCGTGTCCAGGCTTCCGTGCTCCCGGACGTGCCCGGCGAAGACGCCCGAGTCGACGACACCGATGTTCATCCCTGTGCCGGAGTAGCCCGCGGCATAGGCGAATTCGGCTCCCATCGACACCAGGCCGGCGTCCCGGTTGAACTCAGGGGTACGCCAGCTCGCCGCGTCGCCGAGCCGGCCGGGATCTCCCTCGTAGGTCTTGATCGGCGGTGGCCCGGGCACCTGCCCCATCGCCGGCTGCACGGCGACTCCGAGCACCACCATCGGTATCAGCGCTGCGATCAGCGCCGGCTTCACGCGTTTTCTGTTCGGCACTCCGACCCCTCCCAGATCAATTCCGCCGGATGCTATTCCTCCCTTCCGGAGCTGATCAAGGTGTCGGCGGCCGCGCTGTCCATCTACGTTGGAAGTAGGCACCAGAGGTCGGGCGATCCGTGACGTGGCAACGCTGGGGACGTGGCAGCGCTGGGGGACGTGCCATGGGCGGTGCGTGCCAGGCGGGCGGCCGATTACCGGCGCCACCGGCCACCACCGGCGCAGCGCACAGCCGGCGCCGCTGGCCGGGAAAGGACGGCCGTGGCGAGCAACCAGCGGGGGAGGAACGGCCGTTGATCCTGTTGGGACCGGCAGCGGCTGGGCTGTGAGTCCTTGCGCGTGCTGTTCGCCACGACGGCCGAGCCGATGGCCACCGAGGAGACGCCCGGCACGTTCTGGCGTGGACTGCGGCTGCTCGCGGTGGACGGGGCCTGCCGGGGCGTCGCGGATACCGAAGCCAACGCGGCCGCGTTCGGACGTCCGGGCAGTGGCCGCGGGTCGAGCAGGAGCGCGTTTCCTCAGGTGCGGATGGCTGATTTGGTGGAGGTGGGCAGCCATGCGGTGCTGGATGCGGAACTCGCCGGCTGCCGCACCGGGAGGTCACCCTGGTCGGCCGGCTACCCCGTTCGGTCGGCCCGGGCCAAGTCGCCCTGGCCGATCGTGAGTTCTTCGGTGTCCCGTTATGGCGTGCCTTCACCGCCACCGGTGTCGACCTGCTGTGGCGAGTACCCGCCAATCGGGTCCTGCCAGTCGTCACGCAATTGCGTGACGGGGCATGGCTCTCGCGGATGAGGGCAGGCAGAGGTCCTGCCCGGGATGAGCCGGTTGTGGTCCGCGTCCTGGCCTACCAGCTCAAGGACCGGGCCGGTGAGGGTGCGGCCGATGGCTACCGCCTGGTCACCGCCTTGCGGGACGCGCGACTGTATCCGGCCCGGCAGTTGGCCGCGCTCCACCGCGAACGCTGGGAGGTCGAGTCCGTCTTCCCCGAGATCAAGACCCATCAGCGCGGTGCTGTCGGGCCGCCCGCGTGGTGGGACCGGTCGGGCGAGGAGGCACTGGCCCATTCGGTGATGACGAGGCCATCACCTCGATGCCATTCGACATCGATTTCCGTCAAACGATGGATGTTTCACAACAGGCACGCCCGCGAAGTTTCGGATCAACACCCCCCTCCACCTACGAAAACTTGGCCATGACCTCATAGAACCTTGGCTTATGCCGAATTACGTCGCCGGTCTTCCGATTTCATTCGGAACCGTGGCAGCATGCAGTCAACGCAGGCCACCCTCGAAGCAGGGTCAAGCGATATCGTTTCATCGTTTTTGTTTCGGTCACACCATGTGAGCGTGCTGAATGGACACCACCTGGGCGGTCTTCGACCGGTTCTCGCAGCCCCACGATGCCGAGGAGCAGACGAGAACGTGCGCACCAACCGGCCGGACAACCCGGCCGAGCACGGATTCACCAAGTGGGGGCTCTGCCGTCCCCCGGAGTCGATCGAGAGCGGTGACATACCCACGCGGATCGTCCAGCACGACGGCATCCGCATTTTCGATCTGTCCTGACGTGGATCCGTGGATCCGTGATTCCACAGACCCAACACACCCCTTGGAGTACAGATGACCCACTCTCGTTCCCTGAGCAGGCGCCGGCTGCTCCAGGCCGGCAGCGCGCTCGGGCTGGCCACTACCGCCGGACCTCTTCTCGCCTCGCAGGCCGGCGCGGCACCCGCGGCGGCGGCCACGACGAAGGTGACGGATCTGGGACCGGGTCTGGTCCAGTTCTCCCTGATGAGCGGCCTGCTGGTCGGCGACACCGTCTACATCGGCTCGCGCAACCTGAACCCCTCCAGCGTCGTCGGGTTCCATCTGCCGAGCCGGAAGGTGGTGTCGTACACGAACCTCGACGCCGGGCCCGAGCCCTCCATCCAGGCGTTGGCGGCGGACCCCACCGGGCGGTACCTGTACATCGGCGTTCTGGTCAAGTCCGACCGTGGCAAGCCGAATCTCTACCGGTGGGACCTGACGACGCCGGACCAGCCCGCCGTGCCCATCGGCAGGACCGAGGACCGTGACATCCGTGATCTGGCGGTCGCCCCCGACGGCACGGTCTTCGCCGTGGGCGGGGTCCCGGACAAGCCGCCCGTCCTGTGGCAGTACGACCCCGCCACCGGTGCCGTGAGCAATCTGGGCGCCCCCGACCCGCAGGCGACGCTGGCCAGGGCGGTCGCGGCCACGGACACCACCGTCTTCTTCGGAGCGGGCAGCGTCCTCGCCGGCGGGAGCGGCGCGAGCAGGGCGTCTCTGTTCGCCTTCGACCGGAAGAGCCGCGAGTTCACCTCGATCGTGCCCAAGGAGATGGAGAAGGACCCCAGCCTGCGGGAACTCGCCGTCCAGGACGGGAAGCTGATCGTCGGCACGTCGGGCGGGGTCGATCCCGCGAAGCTCGCCGTGATCGACCTGGCGGACTTCTCCTCGTACACGCTGGTGGCCACCGAGGGCAAGGTCATCAAGATGTTCGCCTCCGACTCCGAGCGGATCTACTTCGCCTCCGAATCGGGAGTGGAGGCCTACTCGAAGGCCGACAAGACGATCTCCCGCGTGGAATTCACCGGGCCCGACCTCGGTGAGATCTGGGGAGTGGACCACATCGACGGCAAGCTCGCGGTCGTCTCCGGTTATGGTTTCGTCGCCGAGATCGATGTGGCGGCCCGTACATCGGTGGTCACCGACCTGCACGACGCGGGAGCGAAGGCGGGTCCGCAGGCGGGCATGGGGATCGCCGCCGGTCACGGCTATGTGTACCTGGGCGGCAACGGTGCCATCTCCCGGCGCGATCTGCAGTCCGGCGAGGTCGTCAACCTGCAGGCGCCCGGCGAGGCCAAGGACGCCGAAGTGATCGAGGGCGTCCTGTACACCGGCCAGTACAACTCGCAGGGCATCTGGCGGTACGACCCCTCCCGGCGGCGGCAGCCGGAGCAGGCAGCGAAGTTCCCCAGCGAGCAGAACCGCCCGCTGGACGTCTCGTGGGACCCGGACAACAAGCTGCTCCTCGTCGGTGTGCAGTCCGACACCGAGGGCGGCGGCGCCCTGTGGACGTACTCCCCCAGTACCGGGGCGTCGGCCGCCTACGCCAATCCGATCGACGACGTCCAGCTCGTCCGGGCCGTGGCCAACCGGGACGGCGTCGCCTATCTGGGCGGCGACAATGCCCAGAAGGAGGGGCCGCGCGCCACGGTCGTCGCCGTCGATCCGGTCACCGGAAAGGAGCAGTGGCGCGTCGACACGAAGCAGTCGGCGGGCGTGGCGGCCTTGGCGGTGCAGGGCCGGAACCTCTACGGACTCACCACGAAGGGCGGTCTGTTCGTCGTCGACCGGCGGACCCGGAAGGTGGTGCACACCTCGGACGTCAGCAGTGTCAGCAAGGGCTTCGCCGCCATGGTCACCAACCGGGGCGTGGTGTACGGCGTCTCGGACACGACCCTCTTCCGTTTCCACCCGAAGACGTTCGCCGTCAGCACGGTCGTCGCCGACATCAACGGAGCCTGGTACAGCGGCCCGCATGTCAACGTGCACGAGGGTCTGCTCTATACGCTCCGCGGCGGCAACCTCGTCGCGGTCGACGACAGGCCGTCGCACTGACCCGGCCATGAGGTCGCTGTGCCCCGGATCCCCTGGTCCCGACCAACGTTGACTTTTGATTGATATCTTTCGGTTGTCGAGTGAAAGGCGATGTTCACTCGTTACCGAGAGGGGTCTGAAGGTGTTGGCTGACGAACGGCGGGAAGCGATCCTGCGTGCGGTGGAGCGCCAGGGCTCGATCACTGTGAAGGCGCTGGCCGAGGAGATGGGAGTCTCCGCCGTGACCCTGCGCCAGGACGTGCGGGAGCTGGCCGGCCGGGGGCTGCTGACCCGGGTGCACGGTGGTGCCAGGGCCCTGGCCCCGGACGCCGCCGCGCCCACGCACGTTCCCGCCGAGTTCCCGGCCTCCGCGCCGGTGCCCGCCGCGGAGAAGTACGCCGTCGGGCTGGTGGTGCCTCCGGGCGGCTACTACTACGCGGAGGTGATCCGCGGTGTCCAGAAGGCGGCCCGCGCGCTCGGTGTCCGTGTCGTACTGGCCGTCTCCGGGGAGTCGCTGGCGGAGAACCGGGAGCAGGTCCGCCAGCTCATGGCCGACGGGGTCGACGGCCTGCTGCTGATGCTGCACCCGGGCCTGCGCCCGCTGGACGAGACCGAGGAGTGGCTGAGCACCCTGGAGGTGCCGGCCGTGCTGGTGGAGCGCAGGGCGGGGATTCGGGCCGGCAGGCTGGAGCAGGTGGCTTCCGACCATGCCTACGGCGCGGCCCTCGCCGTACGTCACCTCGCCTCGCTCGGGTACGACCAAGTGGCCTTGGTCGCCAGGGTCGAGAGCCCCAACACGGCTCTGCTCAGCGTCGGTTACGCCGACGCCGTGAAGGCCATGGGGCTGAGGCCCGGGCCGGAGTTCCGCGTCGTCACCAACGGTGATGCGGCTCCGGCCGACGCGCGTTTCGACGAGGTGCTCCGGGCCGTGGAGGCGGGCGAGGTCCGGGCGGCGCTGGTGCACAACGACATCGATGCCATTGCCCTCGTCGGCGTCCTGCGCGCTCGGGGGCTGCGGGTGCCGGAGGACCTGGCCCTGGTCACGTACGACGACGAGGTCGCCGAGATGAGCGAGGTGCCGCTCACCGCGGTGGCCCCTCCCAAGCAGGCGGTGGGCTCGTGGGCGCTCGACCTGGCGGTACGTCGGCTGTCCGACCCTGCCACGCCGCTGGCGGAGATTCTGCTCCGCCCGGAACTGCGGGTTCGCGCGTCCTGTGGTGCCGACCGTCGGGCGGATGCGTAGCCACGCGATGACATTTACTGTCGTTTGAAAAAAATCGAAAGTGAATGCATTGACTCGCTGTCGTACGTAACGAATGATTGCGGTGACACCCAAGCAAACGATCGGTGGCACATCATGTTTCGTAGACGGCTGACAGCGCTGGTCTGCTCCGTCGCAGCAATCGGCCTGCTCGCCACGGGATGTGGAGACTCGGACAGCGGGACCTCCACGGCGGAGAAGGGCACCGGGAAGGTCACCTTCTGGTCCTTCGTCAAGGGCTCCCAAGAGGTGGCGGAAGCCTTCAACCGGACCCACCCCGACATCGAGGTGACGTTCGAGGCGGTGCCCTCGGGCCAGGAGTACTACTCCAAACTCACGAACGCAGTGAAGGCCGGCACCGTCCCGGATGTCGCGGTGGTCGAGTACCCGCAACTGCCGGAGTTCGCCACTCAGGGCAAGTTGGAGACACTGAGCGCATCGCTCGGTCCCCTGGTCAAGGACCACTTCCCGCAGTCCGTAAGGCAGTTGGTCGAGCTGGGAGGCCAGACGTGGGGTATTCCCCGCGACGCCGCGCCGCTGATGCTGTACTACCGGAACGACTTCTTCAAGAGCCACAAGATCAGCGTCCCCAAGACGTGGGACGAGTACCGGAGCATGACCGGTCAGGTGAAGAAGGCGGACCCGAAGGCCCGGGGCGGGGTGCTGTACACCGACAACCCGGGACTGCTGACCGCCCTCTCCTGGCAGGCCGGATCCCAGTGGTTCGGTACGGAGAAGGACTCCTGGAAGGTGTCGCTGACCGACGCTCCCGCCCGGAAGGTCGCCGACTACTGGGGTGACCTTGCCCGGAAGGACCTCGTCCACTCGCTCAGCTCGCTCGACCCGTTCTGGACGAGCGTCCAGCAGAACCGGACCGTCGCCTACGTATGTGCGAGCTGGTGCGCGGGAGCCCAGCAGGCGACCGTCGCCGACCAGAAGGGCAAGTGGTCGGTGGCCCCGGTCCCGACCTGGGACGCCAAGCCCGCATCCGCCATGTATGGCGGCTCCTCCTTCGTCATCCCGAAGGGCGCCAAGAACAGCGCGGCCGCCGCCGAGTTCATCAAGTGGATCACCACCGACCCCGAAGGCATGAAGGCGTGGGTCTCCTCCGGCACCAGCAGCATGTTCCCCGCCGATCCCCGTCTCGTACCGGTCACCAAGGCCGCCTTCCCCACCGACTACTACGGCGGCCAGGACGTGTACGCCCTGGGCAGCACGTCCTACGCAGCGGTCCGGCCCGGCTGGACGTGGGGTCCCGTCATGGGAACCACCAACACGGCCATCGTCGACCAGCTCCCGAAGGTCGCCCAGGGCAAGGTGAAGCTCTTCGACGTTCTCACCGGTGCGCAGCAGGCCACCGTGAAGGACATGGAGCGTCGCGGGATGAAGGTCGCCCCGTAGTACGCGACCCCTGGTGGGCCGATGCCCGCCCCGCCGGTCGAGGCCGGCATCGGCTCCCGCCCCGAAGCTTCCCGCTCCCATCGAGAAAGGCCCGGTATGACAACTCCGTCAGCCCGCGCCCAGCGCCGTACCGCCGCGCTGCTCCTGGCACCGTTCTTCATCCTCTTCACCACCGTCACCCTCGCCCCGCTGGTCTACGCCGGCTGGATGAGCCTGTTCACCACCCACACCTCCGGCCTCGGCTTCGGCGGCACGGAAGAGGTGTTCGCAGGACTGGACAACTACGTACACGCGTTGTCGGACCCGGCGTTCCGTAGCGGCTTCATCACCATCGCCGCGTACGTCGCGATCTACATCCCCGTGATGATCGGCGGCGCGCTCGTCCTCGCCCTGCTGCTGGATACCGCGCTGGCCAGGGCGCGGGCCTTCTTCCAGCTGGCCCTGTTCCTCCCGCACGCGGTACCCGGTCTGATCGCGGCACTCATCTGGGTCTATCTCTACACGCCCGGGCTGAGCCCGGTGATCGACTTCCTGAGCGCCGGCGGCCTCGACATCGACTTCCTGTCGGCTGACAACGCGGTCTTCTCCGCGGCGAACATCGCCGTCTGGGAGTGGATCGGGTACAACATGGTCATCTTCTACGCCGCCCTCCAGGCGGTGCCGGCCGAGGCCCTGGACGCGGCGAAAATCGACGGTGCGGGGGGTATCCGTACCGCCTTGTCGATCAAGGTGCCGATGATCCGTCCGGCCATCGCGCTGGCCGTGCTGTTCACCGTGATCGGATCGGTCCAGCTCTTCACGGAGCCGAAGGTCATCTACAGCGCGTCGAGTTCGATCGGCAGCAGCTGGACGCCCAACATGTTCGTCCAGACAGCCGCCTTCACCCACAACGACTTCGGTCTGGCAGCAGCGGCCTCGCTGCTCATAGCGCTGTTCGCCGCGGTGCTGTCATTCCTCGTCACCCGCATTTCGCGCAGCAGGAGCAAGCCGTGACCAAGACCATCACACGCGTTGTCCCCGCCGGCGCCCCTCCGGCTCCGGAGCGGACGGACACGGCCCCGCCGGGCCGGCGGGGCCCCGGGAACCGTCCATCGGTCCTGCTGTCCAAGGCCGGTGTGACCGCGATGCTGGGGCTCGCCGCCCTCTACACCCTTCTGCCGATGCTCTGGCTCGTGCTGTCGTCCACCAAGAGCCGCGAGGACCTCTTCGCCACGAACGGCTTCGCACCGGGCAAGGACTTCGCGCTCGTCGACAACCTCAGGTACCTGTTCGAGGTCGACGACGGGATCTTCCTGCGCTGGCTGCTCAATACGATCCTGTACGCCGGTGTCGGCTCGCTACTGGCGACGGTGTTCAGCGTGGCCGCCGGGTACGCGTTCGACAAACTGAACTTCCCCGGCAAGGAGAAGCTCTTCTCCTTCGTTCTGCTGGGCGTGATGGTGCCCGGAACGGCGATGGCGATACCGCTCTACCTGCTCGCGGCCAAGGCCGGTCTGGTGAACACCTTCTGGGGTGTGTTCCTCCCCGGCCTCGTGTTCCCGTTCGGGGTGTACCTGGCCCGGGTGTTCAGTGCCTCGTACATCCCCAACGAGGTCCTGGAGGCCGCCCGTGTGGACGCGGCAGGCGAGTTCAGGACCTTCTGCAGGATCGCCCTGCCCATGATCGCGCCGGGCTTCGTGACCATCTTTCTCTTCCAGTTCACCCAGATCTGGAACAGCTTCTTCCTGCCCTTGGTGATGCTGTCCGGCAAGGACCTCTTCCCGGTCAACCTCGGTCTGTACGTCTGGTACTCCTCCGCGCTCTCCCAGGGGCACCCGCAGGACTACCTCCTGGCCATCGTCGGATCGCTGGTGTCCGTGGTCCCGCTGGTCGTCCTTTTCCTGATGCTCCAGCGGTTCTGGAAGTCCGGCATGACAGCCGGCGCCGTCAAGTAGACCGTCGTCGTGAGGATCCCGATGCCATCCACTCCGCCCCGCCCGCGCGCCCTGTTCGCGATGGGCCGCCGGCACCGCGACGCCCTGTTCCCGTCGGCCGCGGTCGACCGGCTGACCCGTCTCGTCGACATCGACCCGCATGTCGTCGCCGAGGACTTCGCCCCCGTTCCGCACCTGGCAGCTGTCGAAATCCTGATCACGTCCTGGGGATGCCCCCCGCTCGACGACGCCGTGCTGACACGCATGCCCGCGCTGAAGGCAGTCGTGCACGCGGCGGGGAGTGTCAAGCACCATGTGACGGACGCCTGCTGGGACCGCGGCCTTCTCGTCTCCACCGCGGCCGCCGCGAACGCCGTACCCGTCGCCGAGTACACGGTCGCTGCCATCCTCTTCGCCAATAAGCGCGTCCTGGAAATCCGCGGGCTCTACCGCGAGCACCGAAACGCCCTGGACTGGACAGCGCGCTTCCCCGGCTTCGGCAACTACCGCCGGACGATCGGCCTGGTGGGCGCGTCACTGGTGGGACGCAGGGTGCTGGAGCTGCTCCGGCCCCACGACTTCGACATCCTGCTGGCCGATCCGCACCTCGACCCCGAGGCGGTCCGGTCGATGGGCGTACGGCTAGTCGAACTCGATGAGTTGCTGGCCGCCTCCGACGTCGTCTCGCTGCACGCCCCCGCGCTGCCCGAGACCTACCACCTGCTGGATGCCCGCAGACTGTCGCTCCTGCGGGACGGTGCCACACTCGTCAACACAGGGCGTGGCTCCCTCATCGACACCGAGTCCCTCACCGCCGAGGCGTTGTCGGGACGCATCCACGCCGTCCTCGATGTCACCGAACCCGAGGTGCTGCCGGCGACCTCACCGCTCTACTCGCTGCCGAACGTGCTGCTGACCCCGCACATCGCCGGCTCACTCGGCGGTGAGCTCCTGCGCATCACCAGCAGTGCGCTGGACGAGGTCGAACGCTACTGCTCCGGGCGGGAGTTCGCCTATCCCGTGACCCGAGCGGCCCTGACCACTTCGGCCTGAGCACCCGGGCTGCTGCCCCACCGCCCCCGTTGCGCGACAGCGCCGACCACCGCGACCATCCTGCGTGTCAGAAACCCGGAGTGCCAGTATGTCCCAGACCGGCCGCCTGTCGGATGTTCTCGTCTTCACCCGCACCACGGCCTACCGCCACGACTCGATCCCTGCCGGGCAGGCGGCTCTGCGCGAGCTGGGCGAGGAGCACGGCTTCACCGTGGAGACCTCCGACGACCCCTCGGTCTTCACCGCCGCTTCCCTGGCGGGGCGCAGTGCGGTGGTCTTTCTGTCCACCAGCGGCGAGGTGCTCACCCCGGACGGACGGGTGGTGCTGCGGCGCTGGATCTCCGACGGCGGCGGCTTCATGGGCGTTCATTCCGCTGCCTGCACCGAGTACGACTGGCCGTACTACGGAGAGTTGCTCGGCGCGCGCTTCGCCGGCCACCCGGACTTCCAGCCCGGTACCGTGCTGGTCGAGGACCGGAGCCATCCGGCGATGTGCCATCTGCCGCCGCGGTGGGACTGGAACGACGAATGGTACGACTTCCGGAGCAACCCGCGACGCCCCGGTGTACAGGTCCTCGCCACCATCGACGAGACCGGTTACGAGGGAGGCGGCATGGGTGCCGATCACCCCCTGGTGTGGTGCAAGGAAGCCGGCGCCGGCCGCTCGTTCTACTCGTCGCTGGGCCACGCGGACGACGCCTACACCGATCCTGCCTTTCGCGGCCACCTCCTGGGTGGCCTTCACTGGGCGGCGGGCTGCTGATGCCTGGCCCCCTCGGGCGGCCATGAATTCCCCGCTGCGCTGTCACCGGCAGAGGGCACTTCCCATGTGTCCGGAGTGCCCGGTCACGAAAAAATGTCGGCGGCACCACCCCGCCGAGTGAGCCTGGTCAGCCGAGGAAGCTCAGACGAACCTGACGGTCGGTGTTGGAGATGTTCGTGTCGACCAGGCACACCGACTGCCATGTACCCAGTTCAAGCCGTCCGCCGATCACCGGCAGTGTGGCGTGCGGTGCGATGAGGGCCGGCAGGACGTGGTCGCGACCGTGGCCGGGGCTGCCGTGGCGGTGCTGGTAGCGATTGTCCCCGGGCAGCAGTGTGTGGAGGGTGGCGAGGAGGTCGTCGTCGCTGCCCGCTCCGGTTTCCAGGATGGCGATTCCGGCGGTGGCATGCGGCACGAAAATGTTGAGCAGGCCGTCCCGGCCGACCGCGGCGCGGGTGAGGAACCGTACGCAGTCGTCCGTCAGGTCGGTGACCGTCTCGGCGGCACCGGTCGTGATATGCAGAACGTTGGTGCTGAAGGCATCAGGCATGCCCCCATCTTCTCCCTCGTGACACGAGATGGCGCGTCCACGTGCCGAGACAGCATTGACCGGTTCCGGGCTGCGTCGCTACGTTCGGCGACATGTTCCGTTCAGCTCTGCTCACTTCGCGCGGTCACATCGACCTGCTGCGGGTGGCATCTGCCGTGTGTTGTCACGGCTGCTGACGTTCCTTCAGCACGTAATCCGCAGGTGACCGAGGGTTCCTCCGTCCCGCACCTGACTTGCGCACCGCTCTGTTGCCATAAGGCGCCTCGTCGAACGCCGCCGCGCCCTTCCCCTGTCGTAGCTCCCGTGCCGTAACGGGTCCGCCGTCCGGGTGCCGGGCCGTCGAGCCGTGCCTTCTCCCCGTCCGTGGACTGCTCGTGGAGCTTTCATGCCCCTTGGCCATGCCCTCGCCCCGCCGGCTGGATCAGAGGAAATCAATACAGCCGATTCATACCGGGAGGTCGAACTCGAGCCCGTCGTGCCGACGTCCGCCCGCGGCTCACGCACCGGTATCCGGGGCGTGGACGAGCAACTCACGGGCACGGTACTTGTGCCCGAACGGCGGGCTGTTGCCTTCCAGGCGTCTCGGCTGATGCCATGGAAGCGGGTCCGGCGCAATGTACCGCTCGGGTTGGCGGGCAAACCCGAACCGGCGGTGGCCGAGCGGGCGTTGGAAGAGGTCGGGCTCGGTGAGCGGGCCGGGGCGTGGCCCGAGACGCTCGCCGGTGGTGAGGCGCAGCGGGCTTCGCCGGCTCGGACCCCGGTGCGCGAACCCGATCGGCTGCTGCTCGACGAGCCGTTCGGTGCGCTCGACGCGCTGTCCCGGATCAAGGCGCAGCAGCTGGTCGCCGAGTTCCGGCAGCGGCGCGGCTGCGCGATGCTGCTCATCACGCATACTGCCGTGCGCCACGGCGCGGAACGCGGTGAAGCGCAGTTACGGGACGCGGGTGCCCGTCGCCATCGATCCGGTGGCCATCGCGTCGGAGCTGGAGATCGCCGACACGTTCGCCGATCGGAAGATCACTCCGCGCCGCTTCGCCTTCAAGGACTTCGTCGACACCAGGTTCGACCGCGATCTGCCCGCGTCCTCGGCAGCCCCCGCTCGTACGGAAAGGCCTCGTCATGACTGTTCATCTGCACTGGTTCCTGCCCACGGGCGGTGACGGCCGCACGCTCGTCGACCGGCACGCGTACCCCGACGGCGGGATCGAGCGGGACCGCGACGCGCCGGTGAGCGGGGTGCGGGCGCCGGACATCGAGTATCTGGCGCAGATCGCCAAGGCAGCCGAACAGCTCGGCTTCGAGGCGGTGCTGACGCCGACGGGTACGTGGTGCGAGGACGCCTGGCTGACGACGGTGGCGCTGGCGCAGCACACCGAGCGGCTGAAGTTCCTGGTGGCGTTCCGGCCGGGGGTGATCTCGCCGGTACTGGCCGCACAGATGGCCGCGACATATCAGCGGATCACCCGGGGGCGGCTGCTGCTCAATGTGGTGACGGGCGGCGACTCCACCGAGCAGCGGCGGTTCGGCGACCATCTGGATCACGACCGGCGCTATGCACGGACCGCTGAGTTCCTTTCGGTGGTACGGGGCGCGTGGAGCGGGCAGCCGTACGACTTCGACGGTGAGCACTACCAGGTGGAGGGCGGACTGACGGCGCTGCCGCCGCAACCGCTGCCGGAGATCTTCTTCGGCGGGTCATCGGCGGCGGCCGGGCCCGTGGCCGCCGCGCACGCCGATGTCTATCTGACCTGGGGCGAGCCGCCGGCCGCCGTGAAGGAGAAGATCGACTGGATCCGCGGGCTCGCGGAGCAACAGGGCCGTACGGTCCGGTTCGGGATACGGCTGCACACCGTCTCGCGCGACTCGGCGAAGGATGCGTGGGCGACCGCGGACCGGCTGCTGGGCGATCTCGATCCCGAGACGATCGCCGCGGCGCAGCAGGCACTGGGGCGGAGCGAGTCGGTGGGGCAGCAGCGGATGCTGGCCCTGCACGGCGGCTCGCGCGACCGGCTGGAGATCGCGCCCAACCTGTGGGCGGGCGTCGGTCTGGTGCGGGGCGGCGCGGGCACGGCGCTGGTCGGCAGCCATGCGGACGTCGCGGACCGGATCGAGGAGTATCACGCGCTGGGCGTGGACCACTTCGTGCTCTCCGGCTACCCGCATCTGGAGGAGGCGTACTGGTTCGGCGAGGGTGTGACACCGGAGCTGGCGGCGCGCGGTCTGCTGTCGACCGTTCCGGCATCGCCGCTGCTGGGGGTTCCTGCCGCGAACGGCCGCCCGGCGTCCGCTCCGGGCGGGGCACCCCTGCTGATCGCCGGGGGTCGCTGACCGGGAAGATCCCTGAGCTCGAAGTCGTTGGTAGAAGCGTGAACAACTTTGGGGTCGTGGCAGCACGCGAAGTGGACGTGGTCGTCATCGGCGCCGGACAGGCTGGCCTGTCCGGCGCCTATCATCTGCGCCGCGCAGGTATGGAGCCCGACCGCGACTTCGTCGTGCTCGACCACGCGCCCCGTCCGGGCGGCGCCTGGCAGTTCCGGTGGCCCTCACTGACGTACGGCAAGGTCCACGGCATGCATGCGCTGCCCGGCATGGAACTGTCCGGCGCCGACGACAGCCGCCCGTCGTCCGAAGTGATCGGCGCGTACTTCGACACGTACGAGCACACCTTCGGCCTGAGGGTCCACCGGCCCGTGGACGTGAGCGCGGTGCGCGATGGCGACGGCGGGAGGTTGCTCGTCGAGACCACCGAGGGTGCGTATGCCACGCGCGCCCTGATCAATGCCACCGGCACCTGGGACCGGCCGTTCTGGCCGCGCTACCCGGGCCAGGAGACCTTCCGGGGGCGTCAGCTGCACACCGCGAACTATCCGGGACCCCAGGAGTTCGCCGGACAGCGAGTGGTCGTGGTCGGTGGCGGCGCCTCCGGCACGCAGCATCTGATCGAGATCGCCGAGGTCGCGGCGGACACCTTCTGGGTGACGCGTCGGCCTCCGGTCTTCCGGGAGGGGCCGTTCGGCGAGGACCAGGGGCGGGCCGCCGTCGCCATGGTGGAGGAGCGCGTACGGCGGGGGCTGCCGCCGCAGAGCGTGGTGAGCGTGACCGGGCTGCCGGTCACCGACGCCGTGCGGCGGGCCCGGGAGGAGGGGGTACTCGACCGGCTGCCGATGTTCGACCGGATCACCCCGACCGGGGTGGCCTGGGACGACGGGCGGACGGTGGACGCCGATGTGATCCTCTGGGCGACCGGGTTCCGCGCCGCCATCGACCATCTCGCGCCGTTGCAGCTGCGCGAGCCCGGCGGCGGCATCCGGGTCGAAGGCACGCAGGCCGTACGGGACCCGCGGATCCATCTCGTCGGGTACGGGCCGTCGGCGAGCACCATCGGCGCCAATCGGGCGGGGCGGGCGGCGGTGCGTGCCATCAGGCAGCTGCTGAAGGCCGATGAGGACGACGCCGTCGACCACGGGGGCGAGCACACCGCCGCTCTGGTGTGACTTCGCCCCTCAGCTGTCGCTCACGGCGCGCCGGTTGCGGTTGAACTCCTCGACGTTCTTCTGCTGCTCGGCATAGCTGTCGGTGAACCGGGTGTCCCCGGGTGCGACCGTCACGAAGTACAGCCAGGGGCCCGGCGTCGGCGTGATCGCCGCTTCCATCGCCTGCTCCCCCGGGTTGCCGATGGGGGTGGGCGGCAGCCCTTTGCGCTCGTAGCTGTTGTACGGGCTGTCGATCCTGGTGTCGCCGACGGTGGTGTCCAAGGTGCTGCGGTTCAGTGCGTAGTTGAGCGTCGAGTCCATCTGGAGCGGCATGTCCTTGGCCAGCCGGTTGTAGATGACGCGGGCGACCTTGGCCATGTCGGCCGTGGTGTCCGCCTCGGCCTGCACCATGCTGGCGATCGTCACGGTGCGGTGGACGGAGACGTTGTTGCGACGGGCCCCTGCGGCGATGTGGTCCCCACCGAATCGCCGCTCTGCCGTGTCGACCATGTAGGTCAGCAGGCCTGCCGGGGTGGCGCCGGAGGCGAGCGGGTACGTCGCCGGGAAAAGGTAACCCTCGGGGTTGCCCTTCGCCTCGGCCGGCAGTGTGAGCTCCGCCGCTCCGACAGCCTTCTCGGCCGTGCCGGGTGCCACATCGAGCGCCTTGTCGACTGCCGCGTACACCTGGGAGGCCCGCCATCCTTCCGGGATGACGAGAGTGCGTTCCGGGCCGACTTTCGCTTCCTTGGTCAGCAGCGGCACGAGGACGGCTGCGGCGACACCGAGGACGAGGACGATACCGAGGAACAGCACCAGGCGGCCGCGACGGGTGGGGCGGAGTCTGCGGTGGGGACGGGTGGTCGGGGACTCGTTCGCCATGCGGGCACGCTATCCCGGGCCGTACGCGGCTCGGACGGACGACACGGCTCCACACCGCGAGGACAGAACACACGAACAGGGGATCGGGTGTTCGCTGGAACGCGTGATCGTTTGGCCGATCGTTGCTCAACTCACCTGTGACAGCTGATGATTACAGGGCGCAAGCAACGGGCTGCAGACCGCGACTGCGCTGTCCCAGAGATGCACCATGTACGAGGAGAAACACCTGATGAACGTCCTGACCAACCTGCTTGCCGGCCTCGTCCACTTCGTGGGTTGGCTCGTCTGACCTCTGCTCCGCCCCGGCGCCGTCGCTCCCCGTCCCACGGGGGCGGCGGCGCCGTCGCGTGTGCGGTCTCAGCCTCGGCTCCCCGGCCCGGTGAACCCTCGCCTCCCCGGCCCGGTGAACTCGGGGAGGGCGGCGAACTCGGGTACCACGGTGACCGCCTCCGCGAGCACACCGAGAGTACGACGGACCCGGGTCAGGGGATGGTCGGGGAACTCGGCGTCCCACCGCTCGTGGTCCGCCGCGTGGAACGGCAGCCCGCCCTGGACGTCAGGAGCGTAGGGGTGGGGCCGGAAGTAGTGTTCATGGCCCACCTTCGCCAGCACCACCGCTTCCCGCATCCCTGTCATGCCATGCTCGGCCGCCTGGACCTTCACCACCGTGCTGCACCCGGCACGCGGCACGGTGAAGCTTCCGATGAATGCCTGTCCGTGCTGCTGCCCCGGCATAGGCAGCTTGAGTATCTGACGCAGCGCGGGCAGCTCGCCCAGACGCTTCACCGACGCCTCGATCAGGCCGCCGCCCGCCTGCGCGGTGTAGTGGGTGAGCGACTCCCGCAGCGTGGGGCCGTCGTCAAGACCCGCCGGCAGGTCCGGCGGCAGTCCGAAAAAATGCACCGACAGCACATCGCCGTCGTCGTTCCCCCATGTGTCGTGGTCCATGGGCCGGAATCCGGGGAGTTCCACCCCGAGCAGAGCTCTCATAGGCGGCGATCATGCCGTACGGAGAACCGGCCCCACACCCCCAGTGATCACTTCTCCGCACCCCGATCAGCTTGTCACGGGGTCGAGTTGGGTGTCCCGGCGGACAAGCGCGGCATAGCGGCCGTCCTGCTGGAGCAGCTCCTCGTGGCTGCCGCGCTCGGCGGTCCGGCCACCGTCGAGGACAACGATCTGGTCCGCGTCGCGAACGGTGGAGAGGCGATGAGCGATGGTGATCGTGGTGCGCCCGGCAGACAGGGCGTCGATCGCCTCCTGTACGGCGAATTCAGTACGGGTGTCGAGGGCGCTGGTCGCCTCGTCGAGGATCAGGACGGGCGGGTCGCGCAGGATGGTGCGGGCGATGGCCAGTCGCTGTTTCTCGCCGCCGGAGAAGCGGTAGCCGCGCTCGCCGACCAGCGTGTCGTAGCCGTCGGGCAGCGAGGCGATGTGGTCGTGTATCTGTGCCGCGCGGGCGGCCGCCTCGATCTCGGCGTCCGTCGCGTCCGGCTTGGCGAAGCGCAGGTTCTCGGCGACGGAGGCATGGAAGAGGTACGTCTCCTGGGAGACCACGCCGACGGCCCGGGCGAGCGTGTCGAAGTCCAGTTCGCGTACGTCGACGCCGTCGAGCGTGACCCGGCCCCCGGTGACGTCGTACAGCCGTGGCACGAGGTAGCTGAGCGTGGACTTGCCGGAACCGGTCGGTCCGACAACGGCGAGGCTGCCTCCGGCCGGCACGGTGACATCGACACCGCTGAGGGTCGGGCCGCTCTTCTCGTCGTAGCTGAAGTCCACGTCCTCGAAGCGGATCTCGCCGCGGACCTTCTCCAGCCGGACGGGCTCCTCGGACTCGGTGATGTCCACCCTGAGGTCGAGGTACTCGAAGATCCGCTGGAAGAGTGCGAGGGACGTCTGCATCTGCACCCCGGTGGAGAGCAGGCTCACGGCAGGCCGGAAGAGACCCTGCTGGAGCGAGACGAAGGCGACGAGCGTGCCGATGGAGACAGCGGGTCCCCCGGACTGCAGGGCGAGTCCCGCGGCCCAGTAGATGATGGCGGGCATGGCGGCCATGACGATGCCGATCGTCGACATCCGCCACCGCCCGGCCATGCTGGAGCGCACTTCGAGGTCGACCAGGCGCTCGGACTCGTCGGCGAAGCCCCGGGTGAGGGAGTCCGCGCGGCCCATCGTCCGGCCGAGCAGGATGCCGCTCACGGAGAGGGACTCGGTGACGGTGGCCGCCATGGCGGCCATCTGCTTCTGGCGCTGGGTGGTGATCTTCTTGCGCTCGCGGCCGACCCGGCGGCTGATCCAGACGAAGACCGGCAGCAGGAGGAGCGAGACGAGGGTGAGCCGCCAGTCGAGCGCCAACATGGCGACGACGGTGGCGATGACCGCCGTGAGGTTGGAGACCAGCGAGGTGGCGGTGGAGGTGACGGTGGCCTGCATGCCGCCGATGTCATTGGCGATACGGGACTGCACCTCGCCGGTACGGGTCTTCGTGAAAAAGGCGAGCGGCATCCGCTGCAGCTGGGCGTAGACCGACGTGCGCAGGTCATGCATGACCCGCTGGCCGACGGTGGTGGAGATCAGGGTCTGCAGGACGCCGAAGACGCTGTTCATCACGGCGGTGAGAATCATGCCGAGGGCGAGCAGCGAGAGCAGTCCCGTCCGCCCCTGGGGAATGGCCGTGTCGAGGATCTCGCGGAGCAGGAACGGCGAGGCGACGGACACCAACGACGAGGCGCCGACGAGGAGTCCGACCAGCGCGAGCCGGCCGCGGTACGGATGGAAGAGGCGGAGGATGCGGCGCAGCTCGGCGGGCGGCCGCGCAGCGTCCCTGGGCGGGGGTGTCCACGTGGGTTCGTCGGGTTTCATGGGCTCCTTCGGCAGGCGTGACGGAGGGAGACTGCCGCATGCGGCAGTCCGACCTTTGCGAGCATAGCTCATTGTTACCTATACTCACAATGAACGTCGTCCTGATATTGTTCCTCCATGGACTCCCCCGACTCCGACGGCCTGCTGGCCGAGCAACTGCTGCGGCTCACCCGCCGGCTCCAGCGCATCCAGAGCCGCCAGCTGGAGCCGATCGGCATCACGCCGGCCCAGTTCCGGCTGCTGCGCACGGTCGCCCACTACGACGGGCCGCCCCGGATGGCGGATCTCGCGCAGCGCCTGGATGTCGTGCCGCGCGCCGTGACCAGCCTGGTCGACGCGTTGGAGGCGAGCGGTCGGGTGCGCCGCGCCCCGGATCCGGACAGCCGCCGGGTGGTCCGGATCGAGATCACCGACGAGGGCCGTGCCACGCTGCGCTCGCTGCGCGACGCGCGCAGGGCGGCCGCGGAAGAGATCCTGGCTCCCTTGACCGCCGATCAGCGCGAGGTGCTGGGCGGGCTGCTGTCCACTCTGGTCGCGGGAATGCCGGAGCGTCGCTGCTGAGGCTCCCCCTACGGATTGTGCCGGGTGCCGGGGTGAGTCGGCGCAACCCGTGCCGGGCCGATTCGCAAGCCGGCCTCGAGGCCTTGCACCGATCGTGAGCGGTGGGAATCCTCGCTGGTAGAAAGGTGGGAGGACCGCACCGAACCACCGAGGGGACCATCGCCATGCCGCTGTTGGAGCCGAAGCCGGAAGTCCTTCGCCCGGGTGCGGCACGCACCCCGTCCCCCGACCGGGTCCCCGACGTGCGGGCCACGGGCACACCCGAGCCGCTGCGCAGCGAACTGACCGCGCTGCTCGGGCCGGAGAAGGTGTTGTGGAGCGTCTCCGACCTGGTGAAATACGCCTCCGATGCCAGCCCCTACCGGTTCGTCCCGCAGGTCGTCGTCGTCCCGGAGGACATCGACGACATCTCGGCGATCCTGTCGTACGCGCGCGGCAACGGCCGCGAAGTCGTCTTCCGGGCCGCGGGCACCAGCTTGAACGGCCAGGCGCAGGGCGAGGACATTCTTGTCGACGTCCGCCACCACTGGGCGGGCATCGAGGTGCTGGACGACGGTGCGCGGGCCCGGATCCGCCCCGGGACCACAGTCATGCGCGCCAATGCCACCCTCGCCCGGTTCGGAAGGCTGCTCGGCCCCGATCCGGCCAGCGCCATCGCGTGCACGATCGGCGGGGTCGTCGCCAACAACGCCTCCGGAATGACGGCGGGCACCACCCGCAACTCGTACCGCACCGTCGCCTCGCTCACCTTCGTGCTGCCGAGCGGCACGGTCGTCGACACGGCCGATCCGGCGGCGGACGAACTGCTCGCCCACGCCGAACCACAGCTGTGCGAGGGGCTGCTCGCCCTGAAGGCGGAGATCGAGGCGGACGCGGAACTGACCGCCCGGATCCGCGCCAAGTACGAGATCAAGAACACCAACGGCTACCGGCTCGACGCGTTCCTGGACGGCTCGACCCCCGTACAGATCCTGCGCGGACTGATGGTCGGCTCGGAGGGCACCTTCGGTTTCATCTCCGAGGTCGTCTTCGACACGCTGCCGCTGGACCGGAAGGTCTCCAGCGCCCTGCTCTTCTTCCCCTCGTTGACCGCCGCCGCCGCTGCCGTGCCCCGTTTCAACGAGGCGGGGGCGATCGCCGTCGAGCTGATGGACGGCAACACGCTGCGGGCGTCGGTGAGCGTCCAGGGCGTGCCTGCGGACTGGGCCGAACTGCCGAAGGAGACCGCGGCGCTGCTGGTGGAGTTCCGGGCTCCGGACGAGCCGGGGCAGGAGGCGTACGAGCGGGCGGCGGCCGCGGTCGTCGAGGGGCTGGACCTTGTCGCGCCGGTCGCCTCGGTGACCAATGAGTTCACCCGCGAGGCCAGGGTCATCTCGGGTTACTGGAAGGCCCGGAAGGCGTTCGTCACCGCGGTCGGCGGCTCCCGCCCGTCCGGTACGACTCTGATCACGGAGGACTTCGCGGTCCCGCCGTCGCTGCTCGCCGACGCCTGCGAAGCCCTCCTCCGGCTCCAGGCCGAGCACGGTTTCGACGCCGCCGTCGCGGGCCATGCCGCGCACGGCAATCTGCACTTCCTGCTCGCGTTCGACGCGGCGAAGCCGTCCGATGTCGACCGGTACGCCGCGTTCATGGACGACTTCTGCCGGCTGACTGTGGAGCGCTTCGACGGCTCGCTCAAGGCGGAGCACGCCACCGGTCGCAATATCGCACCCTTCCTGGAGCTGGAGTGGGGCCCGAAGGCGACCGAGCTGATGTGGCGTACGAAGCAGGTCATCGACCCCGACCGGGTGCTCGCGCCGCGGATCGTCCTCGACCGTGACCCGAAGGCCCATCTGCGCGGGCTGAAGACGATTCCCGAGGTCGAATTGATCGCCGACCCCTGCATCGAGTGCGGGTTCTGCGAACCGACCTGCCCCAGTCACGGCCTCACCACCAGCCCGCGCCAACGGATCGTGCTGCGACGGGAGATGATGCGCCAGCCCGGCGGTTCGCCGGTGGAGACCGGGCTCCTCGACGCGTACGGGTACGAGGCCGTCGACACCTGCGCCGGTGACTCCACCTGCAAACTCGCCTGCCCGGTCGGCATCGACACCGGCGCCCTGATGAAGGACTTCCGCCACCAGCGGCACTCACCGCGCGAGGAACGGATCGCGGCACTCACCGCGAGGAACTTCAAGGCGGTGGAGGCCTCGGCGCGGCTCGCGGTCGCGGCGGCCGACAAAATCGGCGACCGGCTGCTGGAAACCGTCACCGGGCTCGCCCGCAAGGCCGTACGCCCCGATCTGGTGCCCGAGTGGCTCCCCGAGATCCCCGGCGCGGCGCCCCGCAAACTGCCCCGCACCTCACGGGTCGGGGCGAGCGCCGTCTACTACCCGGCGTGCGTGAACCGGATCTTCGGCGGTTCGGAAGGCCGGCGTGGCCCGTCGCTGCCGCAGGCCGTCGTCGCCGTCTCGGCCCGTGCCGGAAAGCCGGTGTGGATCCCGGAGGACGTCGCGGGGACCTGCTGCTCGACGATCTGGCACTCCAAGGGCTACGACGAGGGCAACGTCGTGATGGCCAACCGCATCGTGGAGGCCGCCTGGGGCTGGACAGCCGGCGGAAAGCTGCCCCTGGTCGTCGACGCCTCGTCGTGCACGCTGGGCATCGCCCATGAGGTCGTGCCCTATCTCACCGAGGACAACCGGGAGTTGCACCGGGAGCTGACGGTCGTCGACTCCCTCGTCTGGGCGGCCGACGAGCTGCTGCCGGAACTGACGATCCTGCGGAAGACCGGCTCGGCGGTGCTGCACCCGACGTGCTCCATGCAGCATCTCGGCGACGTGGAGCAGTTGCGGACAGTTGCGGAGGCGTGTGCGGAGGAGGTCGTCGTACCGGACGACGCCGGATGCTGCGCGTTCGCGGGCGACCGCGGGATGCTCCACAAGGAGCTGACCGCGTCGGCCACGGCGAAGGAGGCGGCCGAGGTCAACTCCCGTGAGTACGACGCCTATCTCTCCGCGAACCGGATGTGCGAGATCGGCATGGACCGGGCCACGGGGCGCGCGTACCACTCCGTCCTGATGGAACTGGAGCGGGCGACGCGCCCCTGACCCGTCTCTCGCACGACCGCGTACGCAACCGACCACCGGGACCGGCCGCATCCGCCGGGCCGCCCGGTGGTCGGCGTTCTCCTGGGCACCCATAGACCTCGGACGAAAGTCCATGGATTCGGTTTCGAGAGTCCAAACCCTCCCCTTGCGTATCAGCAGCCTCAACTATCAAGGTCGTGAACGAGGTTCAGAGCAACAGCCGCGCACGTCAGACCCCCCTCCTGGAGGATCGATGAACGACGCAGCACAGCAGAACCACGGTGCGGAGGACGGTGACGACGGCTCGATGAGCCGTCGTTCGGTCCTGTGGACGACCGCCGCCGGCGTGACCGGTGCCGGGCTCGGACTGGGCGGTCTCGGCAGCGGCACCGCATCCGCCGCCACCCCCCTCGGCTCCGATTCCGCCGCCGATGGACAGGCGCAGACGGCCTCGCCGCAGCGCCAGGGCGCCACCATGGTGGGAGTGCCGTTCGAAGGGCGTTCCACCGTCCGGGTCGGCCTGGTCGGCCTCGGCAACCGCGGCGGCAGCATGATCGATCTCTATCTCGCCATCCCCGGAGTGCAGGTCGTCGCCGTGTGCGACCCGGTCAAGGAGAAAGCCCAGCGGGCCGCCGCCAAGGTGACCGCCGCCGGTCAGCCGGCTCCCGCCGTCTACACCAACGGCGAGGACGACTACGAGAATCTCTGCAAACGCGGGGACATCGACTTCGTCTATGTGGCGACTCCCTGGGACTTGCACTTCGAGATGGCGAAGACCGCCATGCTCCACGGCAAGCATGTCGGGGTGGAGTGTCCGATCGCTCTCCAGCTCGATCAGCTCTGGGAGCTGGTCAATCTCTCCGAGCGCACCAGACGGCACTGCATGCAGTTGGAGAACTGCTGTTACGGGCGGAACGAGATGCGGGTGCTCCGCATGGCGCACGCAGGTCTCTTCGGCGACCTGCTGCACGGCGCGGGCGCGTACAACCACGATCTGCGCGGCCTGATGTTCGATCCGGACTACTACGAGGGTCCATGGCGCCGGCTGTGGCACACCCGGCTGCGCGGCGACCTCTACCCCAACCACGGGTTCGGTCCGGTCGCCAACTACATGGATCTCAACCGCGGGGACCGTGCGGTGAGCATCACCAGCGTCGGTTCGCCGTCCCTGGGGCTCGCCGAGTACCGGAAGAAGCACATGCCGGCAGGTGACCCGAGCTGGAAGGAGACCTATATCGAGAGCGACCGCACGATCAGTCTCGTCCAGACCGCCAAGGGACGGGTGATCCGGCTGGAGCACGACGTGTCCACACCGCATCCGTACTCGCGTATCAACAGTCTCGGCGGCACGAAGGGGCTCTTCGAGGACTATCCGGCCCGCATCTACATCGAGCCCGACCACACCAACGACGCCTGGGGCAACTTCGGCGCGTACGCCGAATGGGACCACTGGCTGTGGAAGGAACACGCCAACCCGCCCGGCGGGCACGGCGGAATGGACTACATGCTGGTGTTCCGGCTGATGCAGTGCATGCGTCTGGGGCTCGTTCCCGACTTCGATGTGTACGACGCGGCGACCTGGACGTCTCCGGTACCGCTCAGCCACCTCTCCATCAAGGCGAAGGGCGCGCCGCAGCAGATCCCGGACTTCACCCGCGGTGAGTGGAAGAAGGCCCGCCCCGGCATGGACTCGGCGAAGCCTCGCCGAGTACCGGAAGAAGCACATGCCGGCAGGTGACCCGAGCTGGAAGGAGACCTATATCGAG